>JAKAMA010000105.1 GCA_021813085.1 Chloroflexota bacterium
GCTCCGACGCCGTTGATCGCCATGCTGCGCTTCCAGCCGGGCCCGCGCAGGCGCCACCAGTGGACGATCATCCCGCTCTGCGACAGCGTGAACGACACGAAGACGCCGAAGGCGTAGAGCGGGATCAGGCGGTCGACGTCGGCCTTGAAGATGACGAGCAGCACCGCCGCGACGGCCCCCAGCACGATGATGCCGTTGGAGAACGCCAGCCGGTCGCCGCGGAACGTGAACTGGTGCGGCAGGAAGCGGTCCCGCGCGAGGATGGAGCCCAGGCGCGGGAAGTCGGCGTAGCTCGTGTTGGCGGCGAGGAGCAGGATCAGCGCGGTCGCCGCCTGGATGTAGTAGAAGACCGGGCTGTGGCCGAAGATCGCCGCCGCCGCCTGTGCGGGCACGGACACCTTGTCGGCGTGCGCGATCCCGAGCTCGTGCGCGAGGACCGTCAGGCCGATGAAGAAGACGCCCAGGATCAGCGCCATCCACACGAGGGTCGTCGCCGCGTTGCGCGACTCGGGCTTCTTGAACGCCGGGATGCCGTTCGAGATCGCCTCGACGCCCGTCAACGCCGCAGAGCCCGACGCGAACGCCCGGAGCACGAGGAACCACGTCAGGCTGCTCGTGCCCGCCGGGTGCCAGCCCGATGACGGCTCGCTGGCGTGCAGGCCGGGGTTGAACGCCAGGCGGATGAAGCCGCCGACGAGGAGGATGATGAAGGCGAGGATGAAGAGGTACGTCGGCACGGCGAAGATCGTCCCCGATTCGCGGATGCCGCGCAGGTTCAGGACGGTGATCACCGCCACGACCCCGACCGAGATCTCGACGCTCACCGGATGCAGCCCGGCGAACGCCGACGTGATGGCGAAGACGCCGGCGGCGATCGACACCGAGACGGTGAGGATGTAGTCGACGGAGAGCGCCGCCGCCGCGCTCAGGCCGGCGACGTCGCCGAGGTTCTCCCGCGCGACGATGTAGGCGCCGCCGCCGCTCGGGTAGGCGCGGATCGTCTGGCGGTAGGAGAAGGTGACGATGGCGAGCAGCAGCCCGATGGCGAGGGCGATCTCGATCGAGTGGCTGAGCGCGCCCGCGCCGGCCGTGACGAGGACCAGCAGGATCTCGTCGGTGGCGTACGCGCTCGATGAGAGGGCGTCCGATGAGAAGACGGCGAGCGCCTTGATCTTCGAGATGCGCTGCTCTTCGATATCCTCCGACGAGATGGGCGAGCCGACGAAGACGCGGCGGACGCGCCGCCAGAACTGCTGGGCGGCGGTGCGCGGCGCCGTCGCGCGGGCGGTGGCGCGGAAGGTGGCCTCGTCGGCCCGCTCGAAGCGCCGCTCGCCGGCGCGCACGCGGCGCGCGTAGCGCGTGCCGGGCTTGGCGCCGCGGACCACTTCGGACTGCTCGACCTCGGGGAGGTCCGGCCTGCGCCGGGGGACGCGGACGGCGCGTGGCTCATCCGCCGCGCTCCCGTCCCGCGGAGGCGCGTCGCCGTCGCCGGAGGGGCGCTGTTCGGACGGGGGCCGCTGTTCTTCCGTCATGCCGCAGGGGCCCGGGGCGTCGGGAGCAGGAGGCGGCCTTCAGGGGCGCGGTCGCGCAGGTACCGGCCGCCGGGCCGGCGCAGTCGCTCGGGCATGGCTTAGCGTACTCAAAGGGGCGCACCGCCGCGAGGCAGGGGGTGTGCAGCGGCGGCCGGCAGGACGCTGGGGTAATGCTTCGCGCCGGAGCCGTCGGCGCTACGGGCACGCCACGGGAGCAGGTTTGCGCGCCGCCGGGCCGGGCGCCCCGGACGGGCCGTATGGCTCATCGCGCAGCGCGCGGCCGGACGTTCCCGCCAGATATTGCGACCTGTCCCCGAAAGGCTGGGCTTTCCGCATGGTGTGCATCTGCCAGGAGCGCGGAGTCTCGCCCGGGCCCCAGGTGGCGCCGCTGATCCATGGCGATCTGGCGCTCTCGCGGGGGATTGACAACTCCCGCCCGCCGCCTTAGAATCGCCCAACCATACTGACCGGATGGTTCTGATGCCGGTTGGCGTGCATCTCACCTCCAGCGCTGCTCGGGTGGGGCAGCGCCTCAAGAAACGGAGTCTGTGATGCGGCGGCTGATCCTTCGCTCCACGCTCATCTCTATAACCGCGCTGGCCGCGTTCGCCGGCCCCATCACGTTCCCGGATCTGGACCCGTCTGAGGCGGACACCGCTGAGGCGCAGGGCGCCCCGCCTGGGGCCTCATCGTCGACGCCGACGAGCACGGCCACCGTGACACCGCAGCCGACCGCGTCAGCCGGCCCGGCGCCAACGCCGACGCTTCCGGCCACCCCCACAAGCACGAATGTCCCGCCGAGCTCGCCCACCGCCATATCCACGACGGCACCGACGATGACGGCCACCGCTACGGCCACGCCTGGTGCGAGAGTAACGCCTACGCCGGCACCCGAGCTACCGCCGCTCGCAACCACGCCCGACAGTCCCGGTGCGTCCGCCGGCCGCTCGGTCGATTCTGCTGGCGGTCGCGTAGCGTCGGCGGACGGGCGTGTGACGCTCGACTTCCCCGCCGGTGCGACCACTGAGTCGCTGGATGTGAAGGTGACCCGGCGTGACCGCCTCGCCCTCCCCGCGCCGTCGCCCGATCGTCCGATCGTCGGCGTGTGGGACTTCGAGGCGTTCGCCCCCCTGCGCGGCCGTGCGCCGGTGCGCAAGTTCGCGAAGAGCGTCCGCATCACGCTTCGCTTTTCGTTCGCTGAGCTCGATGGGCTCGACGCACGCAGCTTGCACCTGTGGACTCTCGACGAGACAACAAACGCCTGGACGTCGATCCCCGGGCAAGTGGACGCGAGCACGGCGACCCTCGTCGCCGAAACGAACCACTTCACCATTTACGTCGCTACCGCGTCGGAGGTCGTGAATACCACGCCGCTCCTGGATGCGAGGAACGTCGATCTTCACAGCGGCGCCGCGTCCATCAGCATTCCGCTGCAGCTCCCGCCCGGCCGAGGCGGCCTCGCGCCCCAACTCAACCTCACCTACAGTTCGGCGCGGCTCGGCGAGATGCGATCATACGGCTCGAGTTCGAGTTGGGTTGGTGCGGGCTGGGATCTTGATGTGCCCAACATCCAGTTTCAGCAGGACCGCGACTATCCTCCGCTCTCGCCGCAGCACCACCGTGTTTTCCTCTCACTCGGCGGCGGCGTAGGCGGCGAGCTCCTCCAGGATCCCAGCACCGCAACCGACCGCGACGGCTCTGGCTACATCTGGCGTGTGCGTGGTGAGGAGTATCTGAAGGTGCGCTCGTCGTGTGCCTCACTGGGCTGCGGGGATGGATGGACTGTCTGGGACAAGAGCGGCACCAAGTACCAGTTCGGCGGCGACGTGGAGGCGGTGACGCAATACCGCAGGTTCTACTACCAGCCCTGGAATGACCCGCCGGGCTCACGGGTGATCCGCGACTACCGTGCCGACGTGCGTTACATCGAGGATGTGAACGGCAACCGCATCGACTTCACGTACTCGCAGCAACGGATTCAGGATCCCGCAGGCAACCCGGGCGACCAGATGGTCGTGGCCGCGTACCCTGCGACGATCACCTACAACGGCGGCCAGGCGCTGATCAACTTCCACACCGGCTGCGACCAGGTGCCTGGTTCGCCATCCGTGTGTATGCGCTACGACACGCCGCGCGATGTGCCGAATGGAGGCTGCTCCTACTACGCGCCCAAGGTGCTTGAGACGCAGCGGCTCAACCAGATTGAAGTCAAGGTCGCCGGCACGCTCGCGCGGCGCTACGACTTCACCTACCAGACCGACGCATTCGCGACATCCGGTTGCCCGGCTACTCCCACGCAGACGACCGGCACGCACCGGCTGCTCAACGTCAAGATGCTGGACAGGAACTACGCCTCGTACCCATTCACGACGACAAGCTTCCAGTACACGAACAAGCACCACGCGTATCTGAATGACGCCGATATGGAGATCTACGGCTACGATTGGCCGCATCTCACTCAAGTGAACAACGGCTTCGGCGGGGTTGTGCTGTTCAGCTATCAGGAACTCGGGAGAATCGACACGGGGGATCACTGGTCACGCAGCGTTGTGACGGAGGAGCGACATCAGTCGGGCGCGGCGCAGCCCGACGTCTACACGACCATCAACTATGGACCGGGGCCGGACCAGTGGGACTATCCGAACCCACTCAAGCCCACGACCTTAGACACGTTCAACGCCGAGTATCGCGGCTTCAGGACCGTCACGGAGATCGACCCGTCCGGAAACAGGGTTCAGCACAATTTCTTCACCACCGGGACGTGGGCGGACGAGGTGCGCACGGGCCGCGAGTACAGCACAATCGTCAGGGACGCGAACTACACGCAGTGGCAGCGGACGCAGACGACCTGGTCGATCCGCGCGGTCGCGAATCTGAAGTCGGGTAGTGACTACTTCGTGAACTTCGTGTACCCGTCGCAGGTGATCACCACGCTGACAGACGCAACCGCCCTGACGGTGAACAACAGCTTTGACGACTACGGTTTGCTCACGCAGGTCGACGACCTCGGTGAGCCAGCCGCCGGCGAGCGCGTCATGACAAAGAAGGCGTACCACTGGAACACGTCGAAGTGGATCTTCCCCCTGAAGTTTGAAGAGAAGCTCGACGCGGACAACGGCAACGCCCTCCTGAGCTGCACGCGCTACTACTACGACGGCGCAAACAACGCGAGCACGCCGCCGACGCGTGGGCTCCTGACGGCGACGTCTTCGGCGATCGGAGGGACGAGCGCCCAGTGTGAGACTGGATCGGCGTTCGCGCAGTCGACGAGCACCTACTCTGTCTACGAGACGTACGGCAGTCCTCGGCAGACCTACGGAAACGTCGCCCGTGCTTCGGTACCCACATCCACGTCGCCCGAGAGCCAGCCGGCCGGCGACGCCTTCGGCTGGATCCCGGCGGGCGTCGCGTACAGCTCGACCGTGTACGACGCGACGCACCACATCTTTCCGGTCGCCCAGACAAACGCGCTGAATCAGACAACCCAGACGGCGTACGACTTCGTCCTTGGCAAGCCGACGCAGGTCATCGAGCCCACGGGCCGTGTCACGAACGTCGTCTACGACGCGCTCGGCCGCGTCCTCCGCTGGTACGACAACCTCGACTCAGACGCCTACCCCACGGAGAAGTACACCTACAACTGGGGCGCCGTGCCGAACTCGACGCTCACCGAGAAGCGCACAGCCCACGGCACGGCGAGCGTCCGCTCGGCCAGCGTGTGCATGGACGGCTTCGGGCGCCCGGTCGAGCGCCGCGAGTCGTGGGTCGCGTCGTACTTCTCGAACATCCGAACGGACTACGATCCGCGCGGCAAGAAGGCCGCCGAGACGAACGCCGCGTACGCGGGCATCGGCTCCGCCTGCCAGGGCACACCGGAGCCCGTGAGCGGTCGCGACCGCACGGCCTACGCCTACGATCCGCTCGGCAATGTGACGACGACGACATCGCTCGCGGCGGGCCAGACCGTCGGGCCGCAGACGGTCGCGACCGACTACGGCAAGACGACGACGCTGCGGGACGAGAACGGCCACGTTACCACCCGGATCCGCGACATCGCCGGCAGAAAGCTAACGGTCTACGAACCCGCCGCTGGTGGCTCCACGCCGACCGTCCTGCGCCCCGTCGCGCAGGGCTACTGGGCGCAGTGGGACCAGGGCGAGCCCGCCGGCGTGCCCCACTACCAGAACGTCGACGACGTGATCCCCGACGACGACGCGACGTTCGTGCGGCGCCTCGAGTGGGGCATGAAGGACACCTATCTCTTCGCAGGTGCCGGCCTTCCCACTGGGACCGCCATCGAAGGCGTGACGCTGCGCTTCCGATGGAAGCACTATGACGCCACCACGCCGGACGCAGGCAACGACGTGTGGGCGATCTTCCGCCAGTACGACACAGACATCGATACCCGCGGCCCGGCGTATCATCGGACGAACGCCGATGGCTGGGGCAATGATAGCTGGGTCATGGCACTGAACCCGCGGACGGGCCTGCCGTGGACGCTGGCCGAAGTGAACGGCGGGCTCGAGTTCGGGTTCGAGGTCTACGCCGCCGGCGGCGCACGGCCGCACGTTACCCAGGTGTACGTCGAGGTGCTGACGCGCGCGCCGAACGCGCCCGCGACCGTGTACCACTACGACGGCCGCGGGGGGCTGATCGACGTCACCGACGCCGCCCAGAACAAGACGACGATTACGTACGACCTCCTCGGCCGCAAGACGGCGATGAGCGACCCCGACATGGGCGCGTGGACCTATGCATACAACGCGGCGGGAAGCCTGACCTCCCAGACGGACGCGCGCGGCATCACGACGACGCTGAGCTACGACGACGCCCAGCGGCTTCGCGGTAAGACCTATAGCAGCGGAGATCCGGGCGTCTCGTTCCTCTACGACAGCTACCCGGACAGCGTGCTCTGTCCGCAGGGAGCAACCGCCGTGGGGCTGGTGACGCGGATGACCGACGGCGCCGGCCAGCAGCTCTCCTGCTACGACGTGCGCGGCCGCGCTGTCACGACGCGGCGCTCGGTGGATGGCGTCAACTACGACATGACCAACGTGTACAACGCCCTGAACCAGGTTACGCAGGCGACCTATCCAGACGGCGAGGTCGTGACCTACACGCGCGGGAGCGAGGGCGTCCTCTACGGCATGGCGTCCCAGCCGGCAGGGCAGGCGAGCCAGACATTGTTCAGCGGCGCCTATCCGACGACGTGGGGCGCCCCTTCCAGCATGACGCTGGGCAGCGGCCAGACGACCGCGTACACCTACGACTCGCGGCTCCGTCTGAAGACCATCCAGACCGGGACGGCGCAGAACGTGGCGCTCACGTATGACGACGCGAGCAACGTCACGAGCGTCACCGACAACACCGGCACACCGGAGACGGTGAACTACACCTACGACGCGCGGGACCGCCTGATCGGCGCGACCGGCTTTGCCGGCGGCTTCACCGCCTCCTACACCTACGACGCCATCGGCAACATGACCTACAAGCAGGAGGGCGGCTCCGGGCTGACGCTCAGCTATCCCGCCTCCGGGCCGAACTCCGTGCGCCCGCACGCCGTGACGTCGGCCTCGGGCAGCCAGGCGCTGGGCTTCACCTACGACGCCAACGGCAACCTGGCGGCGCAGGGCGGCGCGGCCTACACGTTCGATGCCGAGAACCGCATGACGACGCGGACCAGCACCGCCGGCACCGTGTCCTACACCTACGACGGCCAGGGCACGCTGCTCAAGCGCGCGACCGTCGGCGCACCACAGACGGCCACGCTGCGCCCCAACGGACAGGGTGCCTACGCCGAGTGGGCCTTCGCCAGCCCGAACCAGGCGCACTACCTGAACGTGCAGGAGGCGACGCCCGACGACCAGGGCTCGCACTACAACGACCAGGGCTGGGACCGGAGGGACACGCAGACGTACCCGGGCGCCGGGCTGCCCGCCGGGGCGGCCGTCGAGAAGGTGAGCTTCAAGTTCCGCTGGAAGCACGCCGACGGCTACACGCCGGACCCGGCGGGCCCGAACATGTGGGCCATCTTCCGGCAGGGCGCCGTGGACACCCGCGGCCCGACGTACCACAGCACGAATGCCGCCGGCTGGCGCAACGACCAGTGGGACATGACCGTCAA
>JAKAMA010000106.1 GCA_021813085.1 Chloroflexota bacterium
GGTCAGGACCGCCGCCATGTCACCGATGCGCTCGATCGCCGGGCCCGAGGTGACGCGGATGCTCACCTGCATCTCGGCGGCGATGATGTAGGCGAGCGTCGTCTTGCCAAGCCCGGGCGGGCCGTAGAGCAGCACGTGGTCGAGCGGCTCGCCACGCTGGCGCGCCGCCTCGATGCTGATGGCGATGTTGTCCTTGACCTTCTGCTGGTTGATGTATTCGGCGAGCCGCTTCGGCCGCAGGGAGGTGTCGACCTGCAGGTCGCCATCCTGCGGCTCGCCGGCGACGACGCGCTCTGGCTGAGATTCCTTCTTCACCATCGCGCGCATTGTAACCCGCGCATCTTCACGCGGGAGCAGGTCCGCCTCCTGCGAGCACTGCGATGAAGTCGGTGATGCCGATCGTCTTCACCCCCTCGTATGAGCCGACGGCGAGGATGTCGTTGTCCTCGGACACGATGTAGTCCGCGCCGCCGGCGAGCGCGCACGCGAAGAACTTGTCGCCCGCTGGGTCGCGGCAGACCTTCACGTGGTCTCGCGGCTCCACGACCTCGGCTTCCTCGATGAGCGCCAGTACCTGCTCGAGCGGTGGCGGGACGATCTGCGGGAAGCGCTGCCGCAGCGACGGCCGGTACAGTACCTCGAGAATCTCGCGCACGATCTCCGGGGACAGCACGATCACGTAGCGGTCCGGTAGCTCAACCAGCAACCGGCCCGCCGGACCGGCGGGGTTGATCAGCGCGCGGACGAAGACGACGGTGTCGACCACCGCCCTCATCGCACACCCCGCCGGACCTCCCGCACCGCATCATCGATCGCCTGGTCGATGTCTTCGCTTCGGACAGCGCCGAGGCTCTCGCGCGCCGGCGCGAACAGCTCGTACAGCCGCGCGGCCCACGGCGAACCCGTCCCTCTTGAAGCGACCCGCACAGGCTCGATCTCGAGCCGATCCCCGCGAAGCGAGACCGAGAGCAGGTCTGACGGGTCCAGCCGAAGCGCCTCCCGAAACTCCTTCGGGATGGTCATCTGCCCATGGCGTAGCTGTCGGACGATTCGCCGCTTCTGCATCGGACCCTCCTCTCTTGGTTCCAGTTTACCAGATATCCAGATCTACACGACCAGGTGCGGCGTCGCACCGGTTGCCGCTTCCCACCGATCCCCTACCCTTCCCCCGATGACTCCCGACCAGATCGCCGAGCGCGAACGCCAGCTTGCCGGCTCGTGGTGGCGGCGCTTCCTGCAGTCCATCCCCGGCCAGATGTTCTCCAACCCGCCCGCGTACTCGCTCGCGCGCGAGATGCTGATGCAGGCGGACACCCGCATGTTGGAGATCGGCTGCGGCGCGGGCAGCCGGATCCTGCTCTTCGACCAGAAGCTCCGCTTCCACGGCGTCTCCGCGGCCGGCGTCGAGCCTTCGCCGAAGCTCGCGCGGCGGGCGGAGCGCGCCTTCCTCGACAACGGGCGGCCGGCAACGGCGGTGCTCGCGGGACCGGACGCGCTGCCATTCCGCGACGCTGTGTTCGACGTCGTGTACTGCGACGACCTGCTGCGCTTCCTCGACGTCCGCGGCGCGCAGGCGGTGTTGCGCGAGGCCGCACGCGTGCTGCGCCCGGGGGCCCTCATGCTGGCGTGGGACCTCGCCCCGCCGGCGGGCCGCTTCGCCTGGTGGCAGCGCCTCTGGCTGCGGCGGTACCCCGGCCGCCACGCCAGCCAGCAGAGCCTGATGGGACTTGCCGAGCGCAGCGGCTTCGACTACACGCGCGAGGCGAATCTGCGGCCGTTCTTCTGGCCGCCCGTGCCACGCGTCTCGTTCATCGCCGCCACGCTGCCGCCTGGCTGGCGGATCGAGGGCCGCAATCTCATCGCCCCGGGCTGATTGCCGTCCGTCAGGCCTGCGCCGGGATGGTCTCGCGGTACAGGCCGTAGCGCTCGACGTGTTCCCGCACCGCGTCGGGCAGGAGATACCGGATGCTCCGGCCGGCGGCGATGCGCGCCCGGATGTCGGTCGAGGCAACGTCGATCCGCGGCATGGGGACACGCTCGATACGCGCCTCGATGCCCGGCAGGGCCAGGGTCAGCGGCGAGGACTCGTCGCGGGGGGCCACGGCGAGCGTCGCGTGGCGGACGATACGCTCCGGCTCGTGCCAGTTCGGCAGGTCGGCCAGCGCATCGGCGCCGACGATGAACCAGAGCTCGTCGTCGAGGCGCTCGGCCGCCAGGGCCTCGAGCGTGTCGGCGGTGTACGTCGGCCCGGGGCGCCGCAGCTCGATGTCCGAGATGCCGAAGGCCTCGTTGCCTGCTATCGCGAGGCGCAGCATCTCGCGCCGCTCCGCGCCGGGCGTCATCACCCGGCGACCCTTCCGCCACGGGTCGCCCGCCGGCACGAAGAGCACGCAGTCCAGCGCAAGCGACATGCGAGCTTGCTCCGCCAGCACCAGGTGGCCGATGTGCACGGGGTCGAAGGTGCCGCCAAGGATGCCGACCCTCATGGCTCCCACCTCAGCTCGATGTCGCCGAAACGCACCGGGTCGCCGGTGCGCGCGCCCGCGCGCTTGAGCGCCGCGACCACGCCCATACGGCCGAGCCGACGCATGGCCTCGGCACGGGAATCGTCGGACTGGAGCGCGAGCATCTCGACGAGCACCACTGGCCGGTCGCCGACTACCCGGAACGCCCCGTCCTCGCGCTCGATGTGGAACTGCGGGCCACGTGGCCGGGGCCGCAGGACCTGGGTAGCCACTGGCGTCTCCGGCTGCGGTTCTTCTTCACGTGCGCGCTCCAGCTCCTCGAAGGCGAGTCGCGCCAGGTCAGCGGTGCCCTGCCGAGCCGCCGCGGCGATGAACGCCGGTGTGCGCCCGAGCCGCCTCGCCGCCTCCGCGAGGCTGTCGCGCCGCGCCGCTGCCTCTGGCACGTCCATCTTGTTGAATGCCAGGATCTGCCGCCGGCGTCCCAGCTCCGGTGTGTACGCCGCCAGCTCCGCATCGATCACGTCGATGGCCCGCAACGGATCCTCGGCCGCGGCATCCACGACGTGGATAAGGAGCCGGGTACGTTCGATGTGCCGCAGGAACTCCAGCCCGAGACCGGCACCCGCGTGCGCTCCTTCGATCAGGCCCGGGATGTCCGCCATCACGTACGAATCGTAACCGACCTCGACCACACCCAGGTACGGTTCCAGAGTCGTGAACGGATAGTCGGCGACTTTCGGCGTGGCGCGAGACACGGCGCGAAGCAGTGTGGACTTTCCGGCGTTCGGGAGCCCAACGAGTCCGACGTCCGCCAGCAACTTCAGCTCGAGCTCGACCCGGACGTCCTCTCCACGCTGCCCGGTTTCGGAGATGTACGGCGCCTGTTGCGTCGCGGTAGCAAAGTGCACGTTGCCTCTTCCGCCTCGACCTCCCCGCGCCACGATGAGCCGATCACCTTCATGTACCAGGTCACCTATCACCTCACCTGTGGCTGCCAGCCGCACGGTCGTGCCTGGCGGCACGCGCAACTCCAGATCCTCGCCGTTACTTCCGTGCTTCTTGTTCTTCGCCCCGTTACCGCCGCGCGCCGCGCGGTACTGCCGCCGATAGCGGAACCCACCAAGACCGTGTACGGCCGGATCAACGACCAGCACGACATTGCCGCCGCGGCCGCCGTCGCCGCCGTCAGGACCGCCGCGAGGCACGAACTTCTCGCGGTGGAAGCTGATGAGCCCGTGGCCACCGTCCCCCGCCGTCAGGTGGACGTCTGCTTGATCGATCACGTAGACAACCCGCACCCCTTGAAGATCAACGTCATTATAGGGCCTTCGGAACGGTGGAATCGGTGGAGCTTGAATCTGGGATGAGGTCGTGGAGACGGAGCGTAACGGGCAAAATGGGCCAGATGGCTGTCTTGGCATTTGCTCAGGGTGGGTTAGAATGCAGACCGTGTGTGAGCTCCGGGCACGCTTCCGTGCGCCCGTCAGTCGGGTGCGGGTGCCGGGTGCAGAGGTGCAGGTGAGAGCGGTTACGCTGTCCGGCGGTATGCGAACAGACATTTGAAGTAGGAGTGGGGGAGCATCAAAGGCACGCTCAGCCCGCGCTCGTTCCGTGATCAACGGGCGCGACTTGATGCCAGCAGGGCAAGACGAGACGCGCGGGCGCGTGCGGGGCACGTGCGTCGTTGGCCATATGTCCACGGCCTGGTCTTGACGTTGATCCTGCTCGCCGCTGGCTACGCCATGATGTTCGGGCCACGGGCACCGGGCCGATCGCGGGCGTTCGCCGCGCCGGTCACAGGGCTGTCGCTACCGGGCGTTGGTTCGAGCGTCCCGGCTGCGCAGGACACGGTGCTACGGGCGGACGCGCTCAACCGGACGCTGCGCGCAGCACAGGCGCCGCCAGTGCAGGCGCAGCAGGTGGCGGAGCAACTGGCATCCCTCAGCGCATCGCCGACGCCCGTACCGTCGCCGCCGCCGGTGCCGCTACCCGACGAGGGCGCGGCGGTCCGCGCGGCGAGCGTCGCGCCACCGCCCGACCTGCCTCCGTACCAGGTCTACCAGGTCCAGGCAGGCGATACCGTGACCGCGATCGCCGCGCGCTTCGGGATCGAGCCTCAGTACATCATCGCCAACAACATCGAGATCCAGGACTCGAACTTCCTGAAGCTTGGCCAGTCGATGATCATTCCGGCGGGGAACGGCATCCTGCACGAGGTGCGGTATGGCGAGACGCTCGGCGACATTGCGACGCGTTTCGGCGTTGAGGTCTCTGCCATCACATCCTTTGTGCCGAACCACATCACGACGGCGGACAACATCAAGGAGACGCAACTGCTCTTCGTCCCGGGCGGCAAGGTGCCGGCACCGCCGGCGGCCGCACCTGCGGCCGCGGCTTCGCCGGCGCCGCAGCCTGGGTCCACGCCTGTGCCAGCAGGCGGGGGCAGCACGGGCCCAGCGGGCGGCGGCGCTGCGGTACGGAGCGGGCCGAAGTCGTCGCACGGGCTGATCTGGCCGGTCGTCGGCCCGGTCTCGAGCTACTACGGGCCGTCGCACCCGCTCGGCATCGACATCGACGGCTTCAACCTGCCGGGCGCGCCGGTAGCGGCGGCGACGAGCGGCACCGTGATCTTCGCCGGCGGCAATGCCTGCTGCTCGTACGGGCTGTACGTCGTGGTGATGAGCCCGGCAGGCATCGAGACGCTGTATGCGCACCTCAGCTCGGTTGCGGTAACGCAGGGGCAGCAGGTGGTGCAGGGCGCGGAGCTGGGGATCATCGGCTCGACGGGCTACTCGACCGGGCGCCACCTGCACTTCGAAGTGATCGACAACGGCGTGCGCGAGAACCCGCTCGACTATCTGCCGTAGTCTCAGCCTGCGCTCTGGATCCGGTTGCTCAGCCCTTGCGGCGGCGCCGCGCGCGTGTCGCGGCGTGCGAGGCCGCGAGCGCGATGAGGGCGAGCACGGCAGCCGCCGCCAGCCGGCTGCGCGGCCTGCCGGACTCCGTGGGCGGCGCGGTACCCGTGCTGGGAAGGCCGGCGACGGTCGCCGTGCCGCTTCGTTGTGCCGTGGCGGCGAGCGCGGCGCTTACGAGCGTAGCAGTAGCCTGCGGTGTAACGGCGGACGGCGTTGCGCTTGTCACCGGCGTCGGTGAGGGCGTGGCGGTGGCGATCGAGACGATCGGTGCCGCCGAGCCCGCCGGCGTGGGGGTCGCCGTCGCCGTCACGGTGGACGTACTGCTTGCTGTCGCGGTCGACGACGGGGGAATGGCCGTCCTGGTGGCGGGCGGCGTGGACGTGCGCGTCGCGGTGAAGGTCGCGGTGGCCGTCGCGGTGTGTACGGCCGTGGATGTGGCTGTCGCCGTAGGTTCTGCGGTTGTGGTCGGCACCGGTGTATCCGTGGCCGTGCTGGTTGCGGAGGCGGTCGGCGTGCTGGCGGGTGTATGCGTGGCGGTCGGCGTTGCTGCGGAGCGCTCGCACGCCTGGCTTTGGTGCGGGACGGGGGAGACCCAGAGCCGCGCCGGGCTGTGTAGTCCAGTCGCCGCTCCTTCGAGCACGCGATCTGGCGCCGTATTGCCCGACGCGGTCCTGCAGAATACGAGCACCCGGCCGCTGCCTCCGACGCCCGACGCGCCTGCGACATACAGTTCGTCATTCACGGTGTCGACGAACACGCCCGTCGGGTAATGGAGTCCCGTATCCACGCCCGTCAGCGTCCGCAGGGGAACCACGTCGCCGTCCGCCGTCCTGCTGTAGACGACGACGCCCTGCAGGGTCTCGGGGGCATGGCTCGCGCTGTTCGCGACCACGATCTCGTTGTTCACCGTGTCTACGAACAGCGCGAGGGGGCTCTGCAGCGCTGTCGCGGCGCCCGAGATCCTGCGCAGCGGCGGCGTGTCGCCGGAGGCCGTGCGGCTGAACACGCTGATCGCATACGGGAAGTCTTGGTCGACGACATACAGCTCGTCGTTCACGGTGTCGACGAAAACGTCCAATGCTTCGCCGATCGTCGTTGCCGGTCCGGACAGCGTACGGAGCGGGGCATCGCTGCCTGAAGCCGATCGGCCGTACACGCGTATTGCGTTTGCCCTCGCCACGAACACTTCCTCGTGCAGGCTGTCGACGTCGATGCCGTAGCTGCCGATAGAGCCTACGGGGAACGGCGGCGCGAACGTTCGCAGCGGGGCGGCGTCGCCGGACGCCGTCTCGCCGTACACCGTCACCGGGGCCCATAGATTGCTGACGAAGATCTCGTGGTTCGCGGCGTCCAGGACGATTTCCAATGGTGGCCCCTGGTCTTGGCGAAAGAATCCCGTGGACGGACCGGTAATAGTCCGCAGAGGGGGCGTATTGCCGGAGGCTCCGGCGTCGTACACGGTGATCGAAGCGTCAAATGAGTTCTGGGGATCGACTTCGCCCGCGTTTGGCACGAACAGCAAGCCGCCGCCGGGCATCGGCGTGTTGGTGGCGGTCGGCGTGGCGGTGGCCGTGGAGATCGCAGTTGGTGTCTGGGTGGCGGTGGGCACGGCGCTCGGCGTCGCGGTCGCCGTGATCGTTGCCGTCGGCGCGCCGGCGACCGCTGCGGCCTCGAACGCGCCGATGTCGCACGCCGCTACGCCGTCGCCGTCACCATCGATCGGGCGCCGGACGCCGCGCTGGTCCGTCGCGGGGCAGGTGGCGTTGTCGCCGGCGTCGATGGCCGGGCTGCCGGCGAGCAGCGCGTGCGTCCGCGTCAGCCCGCCGTTGTCGGCGAGCGGGCCGAGGAGCGGGTCTCGGCCGGTGATGTTGCCCGTCGCATCGCCGTCGACGGTGCACCCCGTGGTATCGCCGATCAGGTTGTGGCCCTGGGACGTGACGGCGACGGCGCAGTCGGGCGCCTGGCCGCCGGCGTCGGTGTTGCCGGCGACGATCGAGTTCGCGAGCGACAGGCTGGCGAGGGCGTTGTAGATGCCACCGCCGTCGCCGAACTGGCTCCCGGCGGCGTTGCCGGCGATGGTCACGTTGAGCAGCGTCACCGTGCCCGTGAAGTTGAGAATCGCACCGCCGTTGCCACCCGCGGCGTTGCCGGCGAAGGTGCTATTCACGACGGACAACGCGCCCTGGTTGTAGATGCCGCCGCCGGAGCCGGCAGCGGAATTGCCGGAGATGGTGCTGCCGGAAACCGT
>JAKAMA010000107.1 GCA_021813085.1 Chloroflexota bacterium
GCTGCGGTCGATGTCCTCCTCGCTGCCCGCGAACGTCGTGGGAATGCCACGCGCATCCGGCTCCGGGTCGATGCGCGCCATCCACGGGTGCATCTCGATGTCGGCGAGCTGGGCGAGCCAGAGCAGCGTCGCGAGGTTGTTGACCAGCACGTACTCGCCATCGGCGTCGTTGTGGGCGGAGTACAGCATGACGCGCTCGACCCGGAAGTCCTTCGGGAACGCCTGCGGCCAGTGCTTCTGGTAGAAGTTCTTGCCATCGATGCCGTTGGGGTAGCGGTTGAGCGTGAGCGGGCGGTCGCGCAGGTGCGGCAGGATGTACGGCGCGACGCGCGCGTAGTAGCGGACCAGCTCGCGCTTGGTGCGGGCAGGGTGCTCCTTCGTGGCGGGCCAGAAGGGCTTGTCGAGATTGGTGAGCTTGATCCTGGCGCCGCCGACGTCGAGCGTGAAGGCGTCCTTCCGGTTGCCTGCGAGCTGATCGAGGACGGAGGCCACCGCGGACGCCATCGAGCCATCGCTCGCGGTCGGCGCCGGGTCGGCGGCGATGACGTCGACGGCTGGCCGCGCCGCCGTCTCGCGGACGACAGTGCGCGGGTCGATGTCGTCGCGGAGGCCCTGGAAGACCGGCGCGCGCAGGTTGCCGTCGCGCGTCCAGGCGCTGAACCGGACGCGGGCGACCAGCTCGGGCTGCACCCAGAAGCAGCGCGCGGCCCTACCTCCGGCCCAGCGCCCACCGACGTCGGCCGGCGGGTCGGCGAAGGGCGCATCACCGCTGCGGAGCGCGCGGAGGCGCTTCGCCACCCGTTCGAGCATGCGGTCGCTGAAGCCGGAGCCGACGCTCGCGGCGAAGCGCAGCGCGGCGCCGTCGTAGTAACCGACGAGGATGCCGCCGAAGGTGCGCTTCCGCGCGCCCTCGCCCTCGGTGTAGCCGCCTACGACGAACTCCTGCTCCAGCGTGGCCTTCGCCTTCAGCCAGGAGCGGCTGCGCACGCCGGGCTCGTAGACGCTGGCCGCGCGCTTGGCGACGACGCCTTCGAAGCCCAGGCCGACCGCCGATGCGTACATCCGATCGCCATCGTCCTCGACGTGCTCGACGTAGCGGAGGCGCGCGTCGCCGCCGAGGCGCCGGCGCAGGACCGCCTTGCGCTCGGCGCAGGGGACGCGGATCAGGTCGTAGCCATCGAGGTACAGGAGGTCGAAGACGTAGTAGATGGCGGGTGTCTCGGCGGCGGCGCGGGCGACCTCTGCCGGGCGCGAGAGGTTGATGCGGCCCTGCAGGGCCTGGAAGTCCGGGGCCCCGTGCTCGTCGAGCGCGCAGATCTCGCCGTCCAGCACCGCGGCCCGCGCGTCCAGGCCGGCAAGCGCGTCGACAGCCTCCGGGTACTGCACGGTGATGGCGTTGCCGCGCCGGCTGCGCAACCCGACCTTGCCGTCGCGGACGAAGGCCAGCGCGCGCACGCCATCGAGCTTGGGCTCGAAGATCCAGCCGGTGCGCGAGAACGGCCCGGCGACGAGCGTCGGGAGCATCGGGCGAAGGGCTTTCGCGTCGGGGAACGGTGACTCGACCGCGCCGGGGTGCGGAGCCGCACCGGCGCCGGCGCGCGGCATGCGGCCCTCGCGCAGGTCGCGGACCGTGAGGCCGCTGATCACCGAGCGGTCCTCGTCGAGGACGTCGCGTGTCGAGGCGGATGCGTCGCGATGCTTGATCAGCAGCCACGCCCTGCCGTCGGCGTTGCGCTTGCCGCCCATGCGGACGAGCGTCCAGGAGCCGCGGAGCTTCCTGCCGCGCAGCGTGAACGAGAGTTTGCCGGCGGCGATGCCCTCGCGCATGCGGCGGCTGCCTTCGGCCCTGTCGCCCCACGAGTACACGCCGCCCTCGTCCGGGGTGTAGGTGCCGTTGTCCCAGACGATCACCTCGCCGGCGCCGTAGTTGCCCTGCGGGATGACCCCCTCGAAGCCTCCGTAGTCGAAGGGGTGGTCCTCCACCTGCGCGGCCATGCGCTTCTCCTTCGGGTCGAGCGAGGGGCCCTTCGGGACGGCCCAGGAGGCGAGGACGCCATCGACCTCGAGGCGGAAGTCCCAGTGCATGCGGGTGGCGCGGTGCTGCTGGACGACGAACGTGAGATCGCCGGCCCCGCCTGACACGCCGGCCGGCGCCGGACGGCCCGCGCGGCCAGACGGCCCGTCCGGGGGCTCCGGCGTGCGCCCGAAGTCGCGCTTCTGCCGGTAGGCGAGGAGGGCGTCGAGGTCGGGCGCGGCCTTCGGCGGGCGCTTCGGGCGAGCGGCGGCGGGCTGTTGAGGCATGGCACCGGCATTGTGGGGGCTGGCGCGCCACCGCGACAATCGCCACGTCCGGCGCGGATCGCCGACGCGCCGCGGCGAGAGAGTGCCCACGGCTGAGGCCCGCTATGCTTCCGGACGGAGACGATGATGGCCGACTTCCCGCTCCTGCCGCCCGGGACCCCACAGCAGTGGCAGTTCAGCGATTTCTCGCTCAGGGCGCAGCGCCAGATGGCCGACGCGGCGATCTACACGTACGAGAACCTGTGCGAATGCACGGAGGCGCAACTGCGCGCCGTCGGCGGGTTCGACGACGCGTGCATGGCGGAGGTGAAGCAGCGGCTGGCAGAGCGTCGGCTCCATCTGGCGGAGGTCTCCGCGGATCTCTCGCCGCCCGCGCAGGGACGGGCCGGACGGTCGCGGCGGCGCGGGCCGGGGCCGCGGGCGTACAGGCCACCCGACGAGCAGGGCGGGGTGGACGCGCTCATCCGCCTCGAGATCCGGTTCCTGCTCGCACTCGGGCGTGTCGATGATGACGCGGTGGCGCGTCTCGCCACGCAGTACCGCTTCGACCAAGCCTACGTTGGCCGGCTGGTGCGGGAGGAGATGGCGAAGCGCCGCGCGCCGCCATCGCGGTAGCACCGCCGCGCCCTGCCGTGCCGACTTACGCCGCGTAGCGTTCCCTGAAGTCGAACGCGAAGCTGACGTGGCCGCTCTCGCGCTCGATCTCGGCGATCGCGCCATCGTTCCAGAGGCGCAGGAAGGCGTCGACGGAGTGCGGGCAGAGGGTCTTGCCGCGCATCTGGATCAGCTCGGCGAGGGCGCGCTCAGGCGGCCAGGCGACCTTGTACGGGCGGTCGCTGGTGAGCGCGTCGTAGACGTCGGCGACGGAGACGATGCGGGCGGCGAGCGGGATCTCTTCGCCCTTGAGGCCGTGCGGATAGCCGCTGCCGTCCCAGCGCTCGTGGTGGTACATGGCGACCTGGCGGGCCACGTCGTAGAAGGGGCTGTTGCCGAGGAACTCGGCGCCGTACTCGGGGTGGCGCTTCATCACCTTCCACTCGTCGTCGCTGAGCTCGCCCGCCTTGATCAGGATGGAGTCAGGGATGCGGAGCTTGCCCAGGTCGTGGACGACGGCGCCGTAGCCGAGCGCTTCGAGTTGCTCATCATTGAGCCCCATCTGGCGGCCCAGGACGGCGGTGAAGGCCTTGATGCGATGGAGGTGGCGGCCGGTGTAGGGGTCGCGCGCCTCGGCGGCGTAGGCGAGGCGGAGGATCGCTTCGAGGTGCGCGTCTTTCAACTCGTCGTAGGAGTGCTTGAGCTCGACGTGCAGCGTCGCGATCTGCAGCGAGGGCGCGATCTGCCCGGCAACGCTGGCCATCAGGGCGAGGTCCTGGTCGCTGAAGGCGTGCGCGCGGCTGCTGCCGAAGTAGGCGAGCCCCTGGAGCCTGCCCTGCCAGACGAAGGGGACGATCGCGACGGTGCGGGTGCCGGTCTTGCGTGCGATCTCCCGCGCCGATGCGGGGATGAGACTGTTCTCCGCGGCATCCTCGATCACGAGGGGGCCCGTGACGGCGGCGAGGAAGCGCGCGGTCTCGGGGTCGGTGAGCTGGGGGCGCATGTCGCGCCAGGCACGCCCCACCTCAGCGACCGACTCGGGGCTCGCACCTGCGACCGGACGCGCGTAGAAGTTGCGCCGGAACGGCTGCATGCTCTCCGGGTCGACGGTATCGATGGTCAGCGAATCGACGTCGAACACCGGGGCGATGGCAGCGGCGAGGGCGCCGAGGCGGTCTTCGAACTCGCCGTCGCCGAACAGGAGCGCGCCGACGTCGGCGAGACGGGTGAGCTGGTCGCCCTGGCGCTTCGCGGCCTCGTAGACGTCGCAGTTACGGAGCGCGGCGGACACGAGGCGGCCGATGGCCTCCACCAGGTCCGTGGGCGGCGGCGGCGTGCAGGTGTGGCGGGCCGTCAGCGTGAGCATGCCTGCGCGCCGTCCGGGCACGGGGACGTTCAGGAGCCAGGTGCCGGGCTCAACAAGTGCACGATAGCGCTCGGCGAGCTGGTCATCAGCACTCACGTCGTCAACGTAGACGGCCGACGGGGAGGCCATTCCCATGCGTTCGAGCTCGTCGCGCGTGATGGGCTCGCGCGACTCGAGCAGCCGGTACGCCTGCCGCTTGTGCTCGTCGGCGACGTAGCCCGAGCGCAGGACCACCTGGCCCGTGTCGCCGACCAGCCGGATCGCGCACGTGTCGAGATCGAGGGCCGTGGCAACCGCGCGGACGATGTTCTCCAGGGTCTCCTGCGCATCGAGCGACTTGCCCATCGCCTCGCCGATGGTGAAGAAGACGTCCTGTGCATGGCGCTCGGCCGTGCGCTTGCTGACGGCAAGGGCGCGCGCCTTGGCGTCGTGCAGCGCGATGTCCGCGTGGGCGATCAGGGTGTCGTCGGCGTCGCCGTCCTGCGGGTACCCGGCGACGCCCCAGGTGGCGTGGACGCCCAGGTGGCGGTTCAGCGGCGTCGCGTGCGCCGAGGCATCCGCCACGGCATCGGCGAGCGAGGCCGCGAGGGCGCCGGCGCGGTCGGATGGGCAGCCGGGAAGCACGACGGCGAACTCGTCGCCGCCGAAGCGGGCGACGATTCCGCGGTCGCCGACCGCCTCGCGCAGGGCCGCGGCGATGGCGGCGAGCGTGCGGTCGCCGGCGAGGTGGCCGAAGCGCTCGTTGACCTCCGTGAAGTTGTCGAGGTCGAGCAGGACGAGCGAGAGCGGGGTGCGGCTGGCGTGGGCGGCGGCAAGGTCGGCCCGCAGGCGTTCGCGGAGGTAGCGGTAGCTGTACAGGCCGGTCAGCTCGTCGTGCGAAGCGAGCTGTTCGAAGAGGACAGCCTGCTCGTGCTCGATGCGATCCCTGGCCCGGCCGCGCAGGTAGAACGCGGCGGCCCCCACGATGAGGGCGGAGAGGGTCGCCGCGGTGGCGACGCTCTCCCGGTCGGACGGCCTGCTCGTCACCAAGAAGCCGGCCGCGAGGGCAATGCCGCAGAAGGCGACGATGACGAGGGTGGCCCAGAAGCGGAGATCGGCGAGCCAGGCGCGGGCGGAAGGACGCGCCGGCGCCGCCAGGGTGCCAGGTGGATGATCGGCGATCGGCAACTGATCCATAGGCGCGGCGTGCCTCGTGACGTATTCCGTCCTGATTCGTATCGGCCGGCGGCGGGCGTTGCTGCATACGCGCCGGTGTGGCGATCGGGACAAATGTCCTACCAACAGGCGCTACGGTGCAAGCGCGTGGGTGCGCAGCGCGAGGCGGAAGCCGTCGCCGGCGAGCGCTCCCTCGGCGATCAGCCAGCCCGTCGCCGACGCGTAGGCGCCGGTACCGCCATCGACGTCGTATTCGAGGGCGAGGAGGAAGTCGGCGTCATCATCGGCGCCAGCGTCCCGGACGCCGCCACCGGACAGAGTCGCGAAGACCTCGTCGCCGGCGATGCTGGTCAGCGTTATGTCGCCTTCTGCGGGCGCGCCGGTACGGCCGATGTTCCACGCCAGGCCACCGGCCAGCAGCCAGGCGCCATCGTCGCTGCGTCCCTCGAGCGTGAGGATGCGGGTGCCATTGAGGAGGTCCTGGCGCTCCACGACATCACCGCTGATCTGGAGGTCGAGGGTAAGGGGCGCGGCCATGGGGGCAGTGTGCCATGCGGACGGATGGCGGCAAGGTGGGAGGCTGGATGTGGGAGGTGGGAGGTGGGATGTGGGATGTTGGATGTTGGGGACGGCTGGTGGGCGAGTGCGCGCCGGGACGGGGCGCGCGCGTCGGGCACGAACGCCAGGGCGGCCGGCGTGTGCGCGGTGGTTGCAACGGTGCCTGGTCGTCGGAGAGGCGGACAGGTGCTATAGCCAGTTGCTTCCTGCGAATTCAGCAGCGCGCCTTCGTTCTGAGACGGGCTCTGAAGACCTGTCCTTACGGGCCGGGCGCCGGGGCGCGTGGGACGTGTGGCGAGGTTGCGCTGTGCACGAGGGCGGGCGCGTGCCCGCCCCGTTCGTCCGTGCTGCGCTGGGCCCGGCAGTCACGCCTCGGCCTTCGCCTTCTTGACTGCCGCGATCAGCGCGGGCAGCACGGTCTTGTAGTCGCCGACGATGCCGAAGCGCGCCGCCTTGAAGATGTTCGCGTCCGGGTCCTTGTTGATGGCGATGATGTTCTTCGAGCCGGAGCAGCCGGCCATGTGCTGGCTGGCGCCCGAGACGGCGACGGCGATGTAGATCGTCGGGCTGACGACCTTGCCGGTGAGGCCGACCTGCTCGGCGACCGGCCGCCAGCCGAGGTCGGCGGCGGCGCGGCTGGCGCCGACGGCGCCGCCCATCAGGTGCGCCAGCTCCTCGATGCCCTGGAAGCCCTCCGGCCCGCCCAGGCCGCGGCCGCCGGTGACGACGACGTCCGCGTCCTCGAGGCGGACGCCCTCGGACGCGGCCACATTGCGTGCCGTGACGTGGCTGCGGACGGCGCCGGGCGCGAAGTCGACCTTGACGAGTTGGCCGGCCGCGCCGCCTTCGACGGCATCCTGCGACTTCGGCCGGACCGTGGCGACAGCGGGCGAGGCGGCGAAGCTGTTGACGGCGCGGGCGTTGCCGCCGTACGCGGGACGCGTCGCGTGGAGCCGGCCGTCCTTCATCTCCAGCGCGATGGTGTCCATCGCGACGGCCGTGTTGAGCTTGTACGCGAGCGCCGGGGCGAGGTCGCGGCCGGTGTTCGTCTGGCCGAGCAGGATCACGGCCGGGTCCGCCTGCCGCGCGACCGAGAGTGCGGCCTGCGTGTAGGCATCGTTCGTGTACTCGGCGAGCGCGGGGTTGTCGACGACGTAGACCGTCTCGACGCCGGTGATGCGCGCGGCGGCGCCTTCGACGCCGGAGCCGATGAGCATCGCCGACACGGGGCCGGCGTTGAGGCGCTGCGCGGCGCCGACGAGCTCCGCGGTGATCGGCGCCGGTGCGCCATCGGCGAGTTCGGCGAGGACCAGTACTCCGTTTGCCATGTTGGTGCGTTCTCCCGTCTTGTGGGCCGCGGCGCGGCCTAGATCAGCTTCGCTTCCTGGAGGCGGCGGACGAGCGCGTCCGCCTGCTCTTCGGGGGTGTCACCCTCCATGATCTCCACCTCCGTGTCGGTGACCGGCACGAAGAGCCGTTCGAGCGTGAGGCGCGGCGCGAGGGCGGCCGCGTCGAGGCCGAGGTCGGCGGCGCCCCACTGGTTCACCTGCTTGCGGGCCGCGGCCATGATCTGCTGGAGCTTGGGGTAGCGCGGCTCGCCGAGCTCGTTGCTCACGGTGACGACGGCGGGCAGCGGCGCCTCGACCGTC
>JAKAMA010000108.1 GCA_021813085.1 Chloroflexota bacterium
C
This sequence comes from Chloroflexota bacterium, assembly GCA_021813085.1. Taxonomy (GTDB): domain Bacteria; phylum Chloroflexota; class Dehalococcoidia; order DSTF01; family JACRBR01; genus JADMII01. The sequence continues at coordinate 2 of JAKAMA010000108.1, forward strand.
GCCGCCCGAAGAGCGCGCGCTGCTGGACGCGGGTGTCGAGCGCGCGATCGAGGTGATCGAGTACGCCATCGCGGAGGGGGTGGAGGCAGCGATGAACCGCTACAACCGGGAGTGAACGGGGGGCGCGCTCACGGAGCCTCGCCCGCATGTTAGGATGAGCCGACGTTCAAGGAGCCTGCACCTTGACCCTCCAGCACACGATCCACGCGGTCATCAGGCCCGGCGACGAATCGGGGTACGTGGCCGAGTGTCCAGACCTCCGCGCGGTGACCCAGGGCAGTACGCTCGACGAGGTCGCGGCCAATCTGCGCGAAGTGGTCGCGCTGGCGCTGGAGGACGAGGACCTGGCCTTGCTCGGCTTCGCGTCTCATCCCGTCATCGTCGTCTCGCTCGAGCTGGAACCGGCTGTTGCCTAGGTTCCCGCCAGCTCTCGGGCGACGATGTCGTCGCGATCCTCGCGTCGTTTGGTTTCGCCGTCGTACACCAGCGTGGCAGCCACGTAACGCTGCGTCGCATCCTTCCCGACGGCACGCGCCAGACGCTTCACATCCCCAACCATCGGCGGATCGACCCCGGCACGTCCCGCGCGATCTTCCGGCAGGCCTCCGCGTACGTTCCCGAATCGAACCTGGCCAAGCACTTCATGCGGAAGGGGTAGCGACACCTCACCACCGCGCTGGCATCGAGCGGACTCGCCGCCCGAAGAGCGCGCGCTGCTGGACGCGGGTGTCGAGCGCGCGATCGAGGTGATCGAGTACGCCATCGCGGAGGGGGTGGAGGCAGCGATGAACCGCTACAACCGGGAGTGAACGGGGGGCGCCGAAGAGCTACAGAAGCGCCACGAATCCTTCCTGCCCGAAGTGATGATCGTGTGTGAGGACCTCACGGATGTGCTGGCGATGGCAAATCACCATCGACATGCAGTCCGTCAAGCTGTATCCCTTGTCCGCGCGGGCCCGATAGAGGCCCAGGCCATCGTCAAAGAGGCGTGGAGTCTGCCGTACGATCGTGAATCGGGAGTCGGCACGCAGCGCGTCGACCAGCGCCACCGCGCCGGTGCGGGCGCTCGATCCCCGCTTCGACATGTAAGCAAGCACCTCTGCGAGTACCGGGTCAGACGTGACCAGGCGGGACTCACGGAGCGATACGATCGCTCCGATCGCGGTGTCGTGCAGATCGTCCTCGGGCAAGAGCAGTGCAACGAAATGCGACGTGTCAACGTAGATACGGCGCACCGATCAGCGTTTCGGCGTGCCATACAAGTAATGATCGAGGTTTCGAGCGCCATCGCGCGGGAACCGCGCACGATCGTTGGGCGGGATAGACTCGCCGATCGCTACGATTTTCGCCCAAATCGAGCCGGCAGGCGCCTTGGGCTTAGCAGGGTGCGCGGGGCGCCTGAGCGCCGTCTTCGTGACTGCCATGAGCGCAGTATAGCAGGACGCCGCCCGGCGCTTGCTACACTGATGCCGCGCAGGGGCTGATCGCTCGATCAGCCCCCGATTGTGCTGTCCCCGCGCGGCGGGGGCCCGAACGGCGGAAGATGGATCTCTCCGCCCTCCTGCCGGTCATCGACGAGGCGGTCGGCCTCGACCGCTTCCGCCGCCGCATGTCCGAAGCCGGGCCGTTGCTGCTCGGCGTCAGCGACGGCGCGAAGGCCGCCGTCCTCGCCGCCCTCGCGCGCGATGCGACTCGTCCCATGCTCGTCATCGTGCCGCGCCCCCAGCACGCCGACGCGCTCGCCGACGAGCTGGCGTCGTGGCTCGGTGGCGCCGACGCGTCGCGGGTCGTCCTCTACCCCGAGCGCGATGCCTTGCCCTTCGAGCGCCTCGCGCCCGACCCGGACGACGTCCGCCGCCGGCTGCAGGTGATCGATGCGCTCGCCGCCGTCGCGATCGCACCGCCGGTCATCGTCGCCTGCGCCGCCGCCGTCGCGCAGCGCACGGTCGCCGGCGACGCGGCGCGGCGCGCGACGGTCGCGGTCGTGCGTGGCGAGCGGACGCCGCAGCACGACCTCTTGCGCGCGCTCGACGCCGGCGGCTATCGCTTCGAACCGGAGGTCACGGCGCCCGGCGAGGCCGCGCGCCGCGGCGGCATCATCGACGTCTGGCCGCCGTCCGAGGACCTGCCGCTGCGCGTCGAGCTGTTCGGCGACGATGTCGAAAGCATCCGTACGTTCGACCCCGCGACGCAGCGTTCTTCCGGCCCGCGCGAGGCCGCCCGCATCGGCCCGGCGCGCGAGCTGACCGCGGATGCGGGGCCGATGCGACGGCTGGCGGCGGCGCTCCAGACCGGCGGCCTTTCGGGTGACACGCGCGACCGCTTCGAGCGCGACCTGGAGTCGCTGCGGGCGGGCGGGCCGTTCGAGGGCGACGGATTCTACGCGCCATTCCTGCTCGAGGCGACCTTGCTCGACCACCTGCCGCCGGACACGCTGCTCGTACTCGACGAGCCCGCCGACATCGCGTCGGTGCAGGTCGAGCGCGACGGGCAGGCCAGCGAGGCGCGCCGCGAGCTCGAACTGCGGCACGAGCTTCCACGCGGCCTGCCCGAGCCGCATGTCCCGTGGCCGCGGTTGCGCGATGCGATCGACGCGCACCCGCATCGCCTCAGCCTCTCACGCTGGGCGACGGGCGAGGCCGAGTCGCCGGAGCAGGGCGCGGCCGTGCGCCTGCCGTTCGGGCCGGCAGCGGCGTACGGCGGCCGCCTGCGCGCCCTCGCCGACGAGCTGGCGCAGACCCTGCGCCGCGGCCAACAGGTCGTCATCGTCTCGACGCAGTCCCGCCGCCTCTCCGAGTTGCTCGAAGAGCACGGCGTCTACGCCAACCTCGCCGAAGCGATCGCGGCGCCGAAGCTCGGCCGCGGTGCGTTGACGATCATCCACGGCTCGCTGCCGCATGGCTGGTCCGTCGGCGAAGACGGCGGCGGCCTCACGCTGCTGACCGATGCCGAGGTGTTCGGTTTCAGCAAGCAGCGGCGCGCGCCGCCGCGCAAGGGCGCCTCGCGCGAGGCCTTCCTCGCCGACCTCAAACCGGGCGAGTTCGTCGTCCACATCGAGCACGGCATCGCGAAGTTCGCCGGCCTCGTGCGGAAGCGCATCGCGGGCGGGCCAACCGGCGCCGATGGAAGCGACGGCGCCGCCGCGGACTTCGAGCGCGAGTACCTCGAGCTGCAGTACGCCGACGGCGACCGCCTCTTCGTGCCGACCGAGCAGGTGGACCGCGTCAGCCGCTACGTTGGCCCGGGCGACCACCGGCCGTCGCTGACGCGCCTGGGCTCGCAGGAGTGGCCGCGCGCCAAGGCGCGCGTGCGGCGCGCGGTGCAGGAGCTCGCGCGGGAGCTGCTCCAGCTCTACGCCGCGCGCCAGGTGGCCGCGGGCCATGCGTTCGGCCCCGACACCGCGTGGCAGACGGAGCTCGAGGCCTCGTTCCCCTACATCGAGACCGCGGACCAGGTCGCCGTCATCCGCGACGTCAAGACCGACATGGAAGAGGCGCAGCCGATGGACCGGCTCGTCTGCGGCGACGTCGGCTACGGCAAGACGGAGGTCGCCGTGCGCGCCGCCTTCAAGGCCGTCATGGACGGCAGGCAGGCCGCCGTCCTCGTGCCGACGACGGTCCTCGCGCAGCAGCACTTCACGACCTTCCGCGAGCGCCTCGCCGGTTTCCCGGTGAGGGTGGAGATGCTGTCGCGCTTCCGCAGCGAGCGTGACCAGCGGCGCATCGTCGCCGACGCCGCCGCCGGTTCTGTCGATATCGTCATCGGCACGCACCGTCTGCTGCAGCGCGACGTGTCGTTCAAGGACCTGGGGCTCGTCGTCATCGACGAGGAGCAACGGTTCGGCGTCGCCCACAAGGAGCGCCTGAAGAAGATGCGCCAGGAGGTCGATGTGCTGACGCTGACCGCCACGCCGATCCCGCGCACGCTGAACATGGCGCTCACCGGCATCCGCGACATGTCGACGATCGAGACGCCGCCGGAGGAGCGCCTGCCGATCAAGACCTACGTGACCGAGTTCGACGACCACCTCGTCCGCGAAGCGATCATCCGCGAGCTCGAGCGCGGCGGCCAGGTGTACTTCGTGCACAATCGCGTGCACAACATCGAACTGGTCGCCAGAAAGCTCCGCGAGGTCGTGCCCGAGGCTGACGTGCTCGTCGGCCACGGCCAGATGCACGAAGACCAGCTCGAGCGCGTCATGCTGGACTTCACGGCCGGCAAGGCCGACGTGCTCGTCTGCACGACGATCATCGAGTCCGGCCTCGACATCCCGAACGTCAATACGATCATCATCAACAACGCCGACCGCTTCGGCCTGGCACAGCTCTACCAGTTGCGCGGGCGCGTCGGGCGCAGCGCGGCGCGCGCCTACGCCTACCTGCTGTACGAGAAGCACCGCGCGCTGAGCGACGTCGCGCAGAAGCGCCTGCAGGCGATCTTCGAAGCGACCGAGCTGGGCGCCGGCTTCCAGATCGCCCTGCACGACCTGGAGATCCGTGGCGCGGGCAATCTGCTCGGCGCGGAGCAGAGCGGCCAGATCGGCGCCGTCGGCTTCGACCTCTACGTCAAGCTGCTCGCCGACGCGGTCGAGGGGCTGAAGGCGCTCGCGAAGGGCGAGCCGCCTCCCCCTTCGAAGATCCAGCAGCCGGTCACGATCGATGTGCCGCTCGCCGCATTCATCCCGGAGAGCTACATCGGCGACCTCAACCTGCGGCTGTCGCTCTACCAGCGCATGGCGTCGGCCGGCGCGCCCGATGCGGCCGATGATCTCGAGCGGGAGCTGCGCGACCGTTTCGGGCCGCCGCCCCTGCCCGTGCGCAACCTGCTCTACATCGTCCGCGTACGCGCGCTGGCGGCGCGCGCGCACGTCGGCGCCATCGCCCGCGAGGAGCGCGCCGCTGGCCGGCCCGTGCTGCTCGTCCGCTCGCAGGACGATGCCGCGATCACGGCCCGGATGCCGCCAGGGCAGAAGCGCGAACTCGAGCGGATGGACGGCGTGAGCGTCGGGCGGGCGCACCTCCGCATCGACACGGCGCTGCCCGGTGACGCCTGGCGCGACGGGCTGCTCCGCGTCCTCGAAGTGCTGGCCGGCGTGGCGCCGGTACCGGCGTGACCGCCAGCCGTATCCCCTTCGTTGCGCGGGATGCCGGCAGGGCCGCGCACGGGTGCGATGACGCAGGCGTTCCGTGCATAATGGCTCAACGGAATGATTGGGGATGGCCAAGAACGGAGGAGGCATGCGCCTACCACGGACCCGCGGACGATCGTCGCTGCGCATCGCATTGGTCGTGCTGGCCGTCGCCGGGCTGGCGCTCGTCGGCTGCCGCCAGGTCGCGAGCGGCAACCTGCACGTCGCGAACGACCTCAGCGGCATCGGCCAGGACAACACCTTCCTGCGCGCGTACGCGCCAGACCCGGGCGACGTCTGGCCCCCCACCGGCCAAGTGAACCTCTACGTCAGGGGCGACGACTTCGGCTCGCCGCCGTCCTACGGCATGAACGGCTACCTGTACCTGGTGCGCACATCGGCCGCCTGCCCGCAGTCGGAGGGGGCGCCCGAGGTGTTCACGCTCGGCGTCGTCACCATCACCGGTGTCGTCACCGTCACCGCCGGCAGCGTCAACCAGTTCGTCACGATGGCCGACACGCCCGCCAACCGCGCGCCGACCTGGGCCTTGATCGACATCGCCGAGTTCCCGAACACGAGCGGCGGCCACCTGATCCGCCGCTGCGGCACGGTCACCTGGACCCCATAGCGGGGTCAGCGGCCCATGGGCGCCCTCCATCGTTCGGCACCCGGGCCGGCGCCCTGCGTGTGCCTGGCCGGGGTGGACGCGGCCCCGCGCTTTCGCGGACCAGCGCGACGCGATACTTTGAACGCACCGTGCTATCTCAGCCAGGGTCCGGGACGTGATGCAGAGGCCGCGCCGCGCGGTCAATGGTGGCCGCCTCGCGCGGTCGCTGCGCCCGGCAGCGCTCGCCGGGCGCACCGCCGCGCGCTGGGCCGGCACCTACGCCACATTCGGCAGCCGCCGCGAGGCGGCGCGCGAGCAGTTCGCCCTGCGCACCGCCGAGGACGTGCGCCGCACGATGGGCGAGATGAAGGGCGCCGTCATGAAGTTCGGGCAGATCCTGTCCCTGATGACAGGCGTCGTGCCTGACGGCATGCTCGACGAGCTGTCAGCGCTCCAGGCCGACGCGCCGCCGATGGCCTACAACCTGGTCGAAGATGTCTTCGAGCAGGAGTACGGCTGCCCGCCGCACCAGCTCTTCCGCCGCTTCGAGCGCGCCCCGTTCGCCGCCGCATCCATCGGCCAGGTGCACCGCGCCGTCCTGCGCGACGGCACGCCGGTGGCGGTCAAGGTGCAGTATCCCGGCGTGCGCGAGGCGATCGAGCACGACCTGGCGAACGTCGGCATGCTGATCGCGATCGGTGCTCGGTTCTCGCAGGGTCTTGACGCCGCGCCGATCGTGCGCGACCTCAAGGACGGCATCCTCGGCGAGCTCGACTACCTGCGCGAGGCCGCCTGGCAGCAGCGCTTCCGCGACGAGTTCGAGGGGCACGCCTTCATCTACGTCCCGCGCGTCTACCACGAGCTGACGAAGCCGCGCGTGCTCGTGCAAGAGCTCGTGCGCGGGAGGCCGTTCGCCGCGGCCCTCGCCCTCGACCAGGCGTCGCGCAACCGCATCGGCGAGATCATCTTTCGCTACGCCTTCGGGTCGATCTACCGCCATCGCCTCTTCAACGGCGACCCGCACCCCGGCAACTACCTGCTGCGAGACGACGGCTCGGTCGCGTTCGTTGACTACGGCTGCGTCGCCGAGTTCTCCGCCGCGACGGTCGAGGGGTTCGAGCGCGTGTTGCGCGCGCTGTACGCCGAAGACCGCACGGCGTGGCGCCGCGGCATCGAGGCGGTCGGCATCATCCGGCCCGATGCGCCGTTCACGACCGATGAGCTGTACGGCCACATGCACTGGTACTGGGAGCCCATCCTCCACGAGCGCGTCGCGTTCACGCCGGAGCTGGCAGGCGAGATGGTGCGCCGCAACACGCAGACGACGGGGCCCGGCGGGCGCATCAACGAGCACTGCAACGTGCCTGAAGGCATGGTCTTCCTGACGCGCATCAACTTCGGCCTGGCCGGGCTGCTCGCGAACCTCCGCGCGGAAGCGCCCTGGCGGGCGATCATCGGGGAGTACATCCACGGCACGCGGCCGGCGACGGAACTGGGCTGGCTCTCGGCCCGCACGTCGCGCACCGCCCCCGTGTGATGCGCGCCGGGCTGCCGCACGGCCATCAGCGCTCGCCGAGCACCTCCGGCGGCAGGCGCAGCGCCTCGCCCGTCGCCTGCGCGACGGCGCCGGCGTCCTCGAGCCGCCGGATCTCGTCGGCGCCCATTCCGAGCCAGGCCGAGAGGACGTGCCTGGTCTGCTCGCCGACATCGGGCGGCAGCCCCCGCACCCCGCCCGGCGTGCGCGAGAGCTTGACCGGCGTGTTGGGCACGGTGAGCGGCCGGTCCATCCGCGGGTGGCGCAGCTCAGAT
>JAKAMA010000109.1 GCA_021813085.1 Chloroflexota bacterium
CTTCGGCGCGGCGGCGATGTGGGGCGTCGACGCCGATGCGGCGGCGCGCACGCTCGACGTGCTCCTGCGCGCCGGCGTCAACCACATCGACACCGCGGCGAGCTACGGACGCGCCGAGCGGCACGTGGGCTCGTGGATGCCGGCGCATCGCGACGCGTTCTTCCTGGCGACGAAGACGGACCAGCGTACGCGCGAGACGGCGGCCGCGCAGTTCGCGCACTCGCTCGAGCGCCTGCGCGTCGAGAGCGTCGACCTGCTCCAGCTCCACAACCTCGTCGACCCCGACGAGTGGGCGACGGCGCTGGGCCCGGGCGGCGCGCTCGAGGCGGCGATCGAGGCGCGCGAGCGCGGGCAGGTGCGCTTCATCGGCGTCACCGGCCACGGCACGACGGTCGCCGCGATGCACCTCCGCAGCCTCGAGCGCTTCCCCTTCGACTCCGTGCTCCTGCCGTACAACTGTACGATGATGCGGAATCGGGCGTACGCCGCCGATTTCGAGGAGCTGGCGAAGGTCTGCGCCGGACGGGGCGTCGCGATGCAGACGATCAAGGGCATCACGCTCGGCCCGTGGCGGGAGCCGGAGGCGAGCATGCCGCCCGGCGAGCGGCCGCACACGACGTGGTACGAGCCGCTGCGGGAGCAGCGCGACATCGACCTTGCGGTCGACTACGTGCTGGGACGGCCGGGCGCCTTCCTGAACACGGCGGGCGACCTGACGCTGCTGCCGCGCATCCTCGACGCGGCGTCGCGCTCGAACGGCATCGCCCCGGCGGACGCCGAGATGCGGGCGCTCGTCGAGCGCGCCGGCATGGCGCCGCTGTTCGTCTAGTGTACTGCTGGCGAAACTTGCGTTAGTGAATGCGACGCCAAGCGCGGAGCATAGCCGCCCTCGGCTGTGCGTCCGGCAAGCCGGATCGACGCGGTCAAGCGCCTCGTGTGACGAACGTTCGCCGCGGGAGAGGTCTCCCGGCGAGCCGCCACGGTGAAGAAGCGTTAGATGCACTACACGAGCGACGCAGGGCCGTCAGATCACACCCATGTCCGCAGCCACCCGCCCGGCTCCACCCATCTCTGCCTGTCTGTGACATCTGTCGATCACGTCCTCCTCCCCCACCACCCGCACATCGCTGCTACGATCCACGCATGGACGTCACCGTGCTCGCGGGCGGGGTCGGGGCGGCGCGCTTCCTCGAAGGGCTCGTGCAGGTCGTGCCGCAGGAGCGGGTCACCGTCATCTCCAACACCGGCGACGACGAGGACTTCTTCGGGCTGCGCGTCTCGCCGGACATCGACACCGTCGTCTACACGCTCGCCGGCGCCATCGACCCGGCGCATGGCTGGGGGCTCGCCGGCGAGACCTACCACGCGCTCGACGCGCTGCGGCGCTTCGGGTACGAGACCTGGTTCAGCCTGGGCGACGCCGACATGGCGACGCACGCCTTCCGCACGCGGCTGCTGCGCGAGGGCGCGACACTGAGCGAGGCCACGGCGCGCATCGCCGCCGCGTTCGGGCTTGCGCTGCGGCTGCTGCCCGTGTCCGACGACCGCATCCGCACGCTCGTCGAGACCGACGCCGGCACGCTGACGTTCCAGCAGTACTTCGTCAAACGGCGGACGGAGGACGAGGTGCGCGCCGTGCGTTTCGAGGGCATCGAGGATGCGGCGCCCGCACCCGGCGTGCTCGACGCCATCGCGGCGGCCGGCGTGGTGGTCGTCGCGCCGAGCAACCCCGTCGTCAGCATCGGCCCGCTGCTTGCGGTCGGCGGCGTCCGCGATGCGCTGCGGACGACGGCGGCCGCGGTCGTCGCGGTGAGCCCGATCGTCGGCGGCAGGACGATCAAGGGGCCGGCGGACCGCATGATGGCGTCGCTGGGCATGACCCCGACGGCGGCGGGCGTCGCCGAGGCGTACGCCGACTTCCTCGACGTGCTCGTGATCGACGAGGAGGACCGGGCCCTCGCGCCGGCCGTCGAGGCTACCGGCGTGCGCGCTGCCGTCGCCCAGACGATCATGCGCGGCACTGCCGAGAAGCGCGCGCTGGCCGAAGCGGCGCTCGGCGCGGTTCAATGAGCCGATGCGCGCCGCACTGATCCCCATGAAAGAGCTGTCGCAGGCGAAGATGCGCCTGGCCGACGTGCTCGACCGCACGGCGCGCGCCGGGCTGGCGCTCGCGATGCTGACCGACGTGATCTCCGCCTGCAACGAGAGCGGTTGCTTCGACATCGTCGCGGTCGTATGCGCCGACAGCGAAGCGCTGTGGCACGCGCGCGAGCTGGGCGCCAGGCCGCTCGCCGAGCCGGCGGCCATCCGCACGGCGTCTGGCCTGCAGGCGCTGAACGACGGCCTCACCTTCGGACAGCGCTATCTCGCGCGACGCCTGGGCGCGGCCGAGCTCGTGATCCTGCCGGCCGACATCCCGCTCGCGCGAGCGGACGACGTGCGCGCGGTCGTCGATGCGCTCGCTGGCGACGCGCCGCGCGCCGTCATCGTCCCGTCGCAGGACAACGGCACGAACGCGCTGGCGCTGCGCCCGCCGGAGGCGATCGCCATGCGCTTCGGACGCGACAGCGCCGATGCGCACCGCGCCGCCGCGCGCGACGCGGGCACCGACGTGGTGGTGCTCGACATCGACCGCCTGCGCTTCGACGTCGATGCACCCGAAGACCTCGACGCCCTGCCGGGGCTGCCCGTCGGAGCCGCGACGCGCGGCTGGCTCGATGCCCGGACGCGCTATCAGGCGACGGGCACGCGCTGATGGACGCGCTCGAAGCGATCGCGACGCGCCGCTCGCTGCGCCAGCTCGACCCGCGCCCGGTGCCGGCGGCGCTCCTCGCACGCGCGCTGGAGCTGGCGTGCCTGGCGCCGGCGCCGCATCACACGAAACCGTGGCGGTACGTGATCGTCGGCCCGCAGCGGCGCGAGGCGCTCGCCGCGCGCATGGGCGAGGCCTGGCGCGCTGACCTCGAGCGCGACGGGCACCCCGCTGCGCTGATCGAGCGGCTGCTGCGCAAGTCGCGCCGCCAGATCGCCGGCGCGCCGGCGCTCGTGCTGTCGTGCCTCACCCACGAGGGGCTGCGCGACTGGCCCGACGAGCGGCGCGCGCGCCACGAGTGGGCGATGGCGCAGCAGTCCGCCGGCGCCGGCATGCAGAACCTGATGCTCGCCGCGCACGCGCTCGGGCTGGCGTCGTACTGGATCTCGGCGCCGCTCTTCGCACCGGAGGCGGTGCGCGAGGCGCTGTCACTGCCGGCGGAGTACGTCGCGCAGGCGTTCGTCGTGCTGGGCTACCCCGCCCCGGGCGCGACGCCGAAGCCGCGCGCCGCCCCCGACGTGCCGGCGCTGATCGTCGAGCGGTAGGGACGGCCGCCGCGCCACCTCCACCTGGACGCCGTGTCCCCGCACGCATCCGAACGACGTGCCGCGCACCCAGCCGCCTTCCCGAAGAGCCGGAGCCCTTACGCGGGACGCGCTCGCGGCGCGGCGCTCGACGGCAAGAGTTCGCTGACGGCCCGTCTCACCTCTACTTCGGGACGCAGATTCTCGCGAACTTCGGACACGATGAGGTCGACACGGGCGAGTTCATCACGTTCTTCGGCGCCAAGTGCGTCGTCGTACGCGGCCTGGGCGAGCCATGCGGCCAGTCCGCCGATGTCCAGGCGCGCTGAGGCGTACGCTTCGAGCCTCTCGGTCGTTTGGGGGCTAAGCTTGACGGCCATGGCAACGACTCCGGGCGTTGAACTGGCGGGGACCGAACTCGACGCGCTCTTTGACGCGCTCGATGTCTGGGCCAAGATCCGCGAGGAGCGCCTCACGAGCGCCCGTGTCGTGCGAGCGAGGACTCCTTCGCGATCCTGTCCGGGCGGTGTCAGCGACATCGTAAAGCACGCGAACGCCCGCGGGCTCCACGTCGCCACCACGGATCGTATCACGCTTCCCGACGGCTCGACGCCGCACTGGCACGCGAAAGACCTCCGTATTGGAGATATCGTCATCTGGCGCGGCGGAGGATAGCCGCTACTCCCGGATCAGCGCGTCGGCTGCCGAGTGCGGGTCGAGCCGGCGGGCGGCGACCTGCGCGATGAGGTCGTCGAGGCGGCCGTCGCCGGAGTGCATCGTCACCACGCGGTCGATCAGCCGCTGCCGGGCGAGCGCGAGCACCTGGTGCCGCGCCTGCGCGCGCCGGTGCGCCGCGCGCACCTCCGGCTGCTCGATGTAGGCGCGGTGCTCCTCCAGCGCGTCGGCCAGCGCCTCGATGCCTTCGCCGAGCGCCGACGCCGTGCGCACGATCGGCGTCGGCCGCCCGCTGCGCGACGCCTCGACGATCGAGCGCAACTGGCGGGCGAGCAGGTCGGCGTTCGGCAGGTCGGACTTGTTGACGACGAGCACGTCGGCGATCTCCATGATGCCGGCCTTCATCGCCTGCACGTCGTCGCCGCTGCCCGGGGTGAGCACGACGACGGTCGTGTCGGCCATCGCCGCGACCTCGACCTCGTCCTGGCCGGCGCCGACGGTCTCGACGATCACGGCGTCCTTGCCAAAGGCGTCGAGCGCGGTGACGATGCCCGCCGTCGCGGGCGCCAGGCCGCCCAGGTTGCCGCGCGTCGCCATGCTGCGCAGGAAGACCTCGCGGTCGGCGGTCAGCTCCTGCATGCGGATGCGGTCGCCGAGCAGCGCGCCCTGGCTGAACGGGCTCGTGGGGTCGATCGCGACGATGCAGAGCGTCTTGCCGCGCGCGCGCAGCACGCGCGCGAGGGCCGCGACGAGCGTGCTCTTGCCCGAGCCCGCGGAGCCGGTCAGGCCGACGGTGTGGGCGCGGCCCGAGCGCGGATACAGCAGCGAGAGCGCGCGGCGGCCGGCCGGCGCGTCGTTCTCGATCTGCGTGAGGATGCGCGCGAGCGCGCGGCGGTTGCCCGCCAGCAGCCGCTCGACGAGCGCGTCCACGTCCTCGGCCATGCTAGTGCCTCTCCAACGTGATGTGCCGCCGTTCGCCTCGCCACTGGAAGCACGAGTGGAAGGGCACGGCGTCGAACGGCGGACGGGTGCCGTCGTTGCGTCCACCTTCCACCCGCCACCGTCCAGCGTCGCTTGCGTCATCGACCTGGATCGGCACTAGGCGGTGCCGATGGCGCGCGCGCCGGCCCAGTCGCGCACGAACGTGATCACGTCCTCCGTCGAGGTGCCGGGGCCGAACACGGCCTGGAATCCGAGCTGCTTGAGGCGCGGGATGTCATCGTCCGGGATGATGCCGCCGGCGAAGAGCAGCACGTCATCGGGGCCGATCTCGCGCTCCTTGAGCGCGTTGATGACGCGCGGGAACAGTTCCATGTGTGCGCCCGAGAGGATGCTCAGGCCGATGACATCGACGTCCTCCTGCAGCGCCGCCTCGGCGATCATCTCCGGCGTCTGGCGGATGCCGGTGTAGATCACCTCCATGCCGGCGTCGCGGAGCGCGCGGGCGACGACCTTCGCCCCGCGGTCGTGGCCGTCGAGGCCGGGCTTCGCGATGAGCACGCGGATCTTCTGGTCGGTCATGGCGAGGGGATTATAGGAAACGGCGCTCCTTATGGAAATCGGACGCGCGCGCCACGTCAACCCCGCGGCCGCGGACCGGGCGCCCTGCACCCTTACCCGGGACGTGGGCGCGCCAACGGGCCCTCCAACAGGCACCCGATACACTGCCGGGATGGCGCACACATCCGCGCAGTCTTCCGGCGACCGCGAGCCCGTGGCCGAGCCCGCCGCGGCATCCGCCGGGCGAGACCACTCGGCGCTGGACCGCGCGCTCCTGGCCGCCGGCAAGTGGCTGGCGCTGCACCCACGGCTGCGCGCGCTGCTGGTCGCGGGCGTCGTCGGTGGTGCGCTGGCCTTCGGGATCGTCATGCTGATCTTCCCGGGCCTCGCGGACGGGCTGCAAGGCTTCGGCTACGCCGGCATCTTCGCGATCAACCTGGTCAGCACCGTGACCGTCGCCATCCCGGTCCCCGGCCTGACAGCGACGGCGCAGGCGCTGATCGTCCGCGAGGGGAAGCACTCGGCCTTCCCGTGGCTCGTAGGGTTGATGGGCGGGCTGGGGATGGGACTCGGTGAGATCACCGCGTACTACGCCGGATACCTGGGCGCGGAGCTGGCGAAAGGACACGAACTCCGCGGGCCGGCATGGTTCCGGAGCGCGGTGCAATGGTCCATGGACGCGGTCGTCCGGCTCATGCGGCGCTGGGGCATGGTGACGCTCTTCGTCCTCTCGGCCGTGCCCAACCCCCTGTTCGAGGTCGCGGGGCTGACGGCCGGTTCGGTGCGGCTCTCGTTCCGCCGGTTCCTCATCGCGACCGTCGCCGGCAAGATCCTGCGCGGGCTGCTGCTGGCGTACATCGGCATGCAGCTTCGCTTCGTGTAGCGCCACCGCCCCGGACGGCCCTCGTGCTGGTGCAACTCGATGCCACAGCGGACCATGCGCAGCATCGGTAGGGGCGGCCCCACGTGGCCGCCCGGACCGGCACTACGCGGTGCCTTCGATCGCCGCCTCGTCGACCCAGCAGACGCACTCGCAGTCGTCATGCAGGAAGCGCAGCAGGTACGCCGGCGTGCCGGCGCTCCGGCGGGCGCCGATGATGGTGCCGATCATCCACGACGGCACGCAGGCCGGGGCGAGGCGGCCGGCGCCCCGCAGGTGGTGCACGTCGGCGCCGGAGAGGTGCGCCAGCACCTCCTCGCCGCGGGCATAGGCGAACGGCACGGGCTCCACGGTCTGATACATGGGCGCCTCCACCCCGTGATGGGACGACGATGCCTGGCGTCGGGCGGGGCGACAGGATCACGGTACGCGGGAGAGGCGACAACCGCTGTCGCGCCGGGGAGGGGACTGGCGCTTCGTTTCGTCAAGATCGGCGTTGGCATAGGATGGACGGCATGACGACGCCGCAGCGCCGCTCGGTCCGCCTGATGCGCCTCCAGGAGCTGTTCCGCTCGCGACGCGCTGGCTACACCACGCACGAGCTGGCGCGCCTGAGCGGCGTCAGCGTGCGGACGATCGAGCGCGACCTGCTGGTGCTGCAGAGCGAGAGCGGCGTGCCGCTGGGAGAGGAACGCGGGCGCTACTTCCTCGCCGTCGAAGAGCGGCTGTCGCCGATGAAGCTGACGCTGCAGGAGGCGCGGGCCCTGCTCCTGGCGACGCGCCTCTTCCTGCGCTACAGCGACGAGGGCGACCCGTACGCGGCGAGCGCGCTGCGCCAGCTCGCGGAGGTGATGCCCGAGGCGGTACGCGACCAGGTGCGCATGGCCGCCGCGGCGCTCGCGGCGCGGCCGCTCGACCCGGAGTTCTCACGCCACCTGGGCATCGTCACCGAGGCCTGGGCGAAGCGGCGCTCGCTCCGCCTCAGCTATCGCTCGGCGGGGCGCCAGCGCTCGCGGGAGGTGGTCGTCGACCCGTACTTCCTGGAGCCGAGCGCCGCGGGGTTCGCGACGTACCTCATCGCCCATTCGCACACCCACGGCGGCATGCGCACGTTCAAGGTGGAGCGCATCGTCGCC
>JAKAMA010000110.1 GCA_021813085.1 Chloroflexota bacterium
CAGCTCCGCATCGTCGCGGCGCACGTGTGATGCGTCGAGGCGCGCGGTCAGCGCGGGGATCTGCTCCAGCGTGTCCTCGAAGCCGCCGGGGCGCACGCGCTGCATCGGCCAGTCGTTGTTGAGTGGCAGGAAGCAGAGCTGATGGAGCAGCGAGCCGTTGCGCGACTGCGCGCCGTTGACCTGGTACATGTTGCCGAGGTCGAACGCCACCCGGCCGGTGACGCCGCCGGGGTCGTCGAAGGCGTGCAGGCTAAGTGCGGCGGCGATGTCCATCTCCGCGCTGGCGCCGGGCGACCAGCTCATCGCCGCGCCGTAGAGGAAGCCGAGCCACGGGACGGGCGACGGCTGCGTGTGGCCGTTGTCGCCCCACTCCGTGTTCAGCAGCCCCGCCGCCCGATGCCGCAGGCCGCTGGTGGCGGCGTTGCGGATGTTGGCGACGGTGTTGTCGGTGCGGCCGATGAACGAGTTCCAGCCGCCGACGCCAGGGCAGACGTAGAACGGCAGCCCGGCCTTCGCGTAGGCTTTGCCGTCCGTGTCGAACGGGTGGTCGTGCTCGTACCCCCATTCGAGCACGGTGGCGTCGTGCGGCACCTCGCCGATCAGCTCCGGGTGCTGCGTGACGATGTCACCCCAGAACATCATCCGGCGTCCGTACTTCTCGCAGAGTGCGTGGACCTTCAGCAGGAACTCGAGGTAGACGCGCCCGGCGCCGCGCTGCGCGACCGCCTCGCGGCTCTTGCCGAGGCCGAGGTCAAACGTCTCGTCGCAGCCGACGTTGAACAGCGTGCCGCGGAAGTGCGGCAGCAGCTCCGCGTACAGCCCGTCGATGAGGTCGAGCGACCCAGGGTCCTGCGGGTCGAGCGTGAACGGCGGCAGGCGCCCCCACGGCAGCCTGGCGCCGCGCGGCGACTCCGCGAGCGCGTTGTACGGCTTCTTCTCCAGCCAGCGGGCCATGTGGCCGAAGCTGTTCTGGTTGGGCACGAGCTCGATGTGCCGCTCGCGGCAGAACGCGTCGAGCGCGAGGATCTCCTCGCCGGTGAACGGCGAGGCGTCCTTCCACACCGCGCGGTGGCGCTCGTACGCGAAGGTGTGCTCCATGTAGAGCTGGAACTGGTTCACCTTCCAACCCGCCAGCATATCGACGAGCGCGTAGGTGGACGCCATTGTCGGCACCTTGTCGCGGCTGATGTCCAGCATGACACCGCGGTGCGGGAAGTCGGGCCAGTCCTCGATGTGCAGCCGCGGCAGCCGCCTGCCGAACCGCCGCACGAGCTGCGTCAGCGTCGCGAAGGCGTAGAACATGCCGGCGGCGTCGTGCGCGACGATCGACACGCGCTCGTCGCCGACGGTGAGGTGGTAGCTCTCGCGCTTCGGCGTCGCGTTCCGGTCGATGACGGCGACGGCGCCCTCGCGCTCCGCGACGCCCGAGGCGGCGCGGATCTCCCAGCTCCGGCCGGCGTAGCGTCCGAGCGCCCGCTGGAGCGCCCGGGCGCCGTGCATACCGTGCGCGATCGCTTCCGGTGCGAGGATGATCGTGCGCCGGTCGGCGAGCGGCAGCCAACCGCCGAGCCGCGTGAGGCGCTGCGGCACCGGGGCGAGGAGCAGGTCGGTCCGCTGTGGCATGGCCCGCTGATCCTACGCGGCCCCTCTTGCTGCCGCCAGCGACGTGCGGTGGAACCCCGATTGCGCGCGGCCCGCCGGCGATGCCATATGCTGTAGGCGAGACGGCCTGGCGAAGGATCGGAGGTGCCGGCGTGCGCATCGGAGTGCTGACGGGGGGCGGCGATTGCCCCGGGTTGAATGCGGCGATCCGCGCGATCGCGCATCGCGCGTGGATGCTGGGGGACGAGGTACACGGCTTCCGTGAGGGCTGGGCCGGCCTGCTCGGCGAAGGCGACTCGCTGCCCCTCACGCAGGACGAGATCGCCGGCATCCTGCATCTCGGCGGCACGATCCTCGGCTCGTCGCGCACGAACCCGGCGCGCAGCGAGGCGGAGATGCGGCAGGTCGAAGAGAACCTGGCGCGACGCGGCATCGAAGGGCTCGTGACGATCGGCGGCGACGACACGCTCAGCGTCTCGGCGAAGCTGTCCGCGCGCGGCTTCGCGGTCGTCGGCGTGCCGAAGACGATCGACAACGACGTCCCGCATACCGACTACTGCATCGGCTTCGACACCGCCACCGACATCGTCGGCGAGGCGCTCGACCGCTTGCACACGACGGCGGAATCGCACCGCCGGGTGATGGTGGTCGAGGTGATGGGGCGCGATGCCGGCTGGCTCGCGGTGGTGGGGGGCGTCGGCGGCGGCGCCGACCTGATCATCATCCCCGAGGAGCCGATGAGCATCGAGCGGGTGGTGCACCACGTGCAGCACCGGATGGAGACGCGCCAGTTCAGCATCGTCGTCGTCGCGGAGGGCGCGCGCGTCGAGGGCATCGAGTCGCAGAGCTCGAGCGCGGTGGACCAGTTCGGCCACGCGCTGCTCGCGACGCGGGGCATCGGCACGCGGATCGCGGAGGAGATCGAGCGGCGCACGGGCGTCGAGGCGCGCGTCACGGTGCTCGGCCACGTGCAGCGCGGCGGCTCGCCTTCGATGTTCGACCGGGTGATGGCAACGCGGATGGGCGTGGCGGCGGTGGACTACCTGCACGAAGGCCGCACCGGCGTGATGACCGCCAGCCAGGGGCTGGAGATTGTCCCCGTCCCCTTCAGCGATGTGACGGGCCGCAACCGCACCGTCGACCGGCGCTTCTCCCGGCTGGTGTTCGAGTTCAACGCGGCCGAAGAGGCCGAGTCGTCGCAGCCGCACCGGCACGCTGGATGATGGAGGGTGGACGGTGGAGGGTGGAGGCACGCGGTGGCACTTCGGGATACGTGGCGCTGTAGCGCGCCGGTCCTGCTTCGCCGGGGGCACAGCCGAGGGCGGCTGTGCTCCACGCCGACAGGCCCGTCCGGGCTCCGCGTCGCGTTCACTCAACGCTGACTGACCGGGAAGCGCTACCCTCGTGCCTCTCCAACTTGATGTGTGGTCGTCCGCTGCGTGGGATCGGCCGCCCAGCCGGGTTCTACCTGCGCTCCGGTTCCCTTAGGCGCGCTGCGACAACGGAACGCCAGCGTTTCCCGATACAGCGCGCAGCCCGGCGGCCGCAACAATCGCGGCGAGGAGTCGGGGGATGACGTCGACGTCGCGGAGACTCGCCGCCCAGGTCGCGCTCGGCGCGGCGTTCGCGACCGCGCTCGCGTGGAAGGCGGCGCGCGCGCAACGCCGGCCCGAGCGCTCGCCGCTCCAGCCGGGCGCCGCCGCCGCCATCGCCAGCCGCGCATCCCGGCGCACAGCGCCCGGCCGGCGATGGCTGGCGGAGATGCCGCGCGCCCGGGCGCTGGCGCTCGTCGCCGGGGTCGCGTCGCTTGCGGTCGCCGTGGCGGTCGTGGCCGTACTGGCCACGCGATCCGGCGGCTCGAACGCGGCCCCGCCCGCCGCCGTCGCGTCCACACCCGTGGCGACGCCAAGCCCGCAGCCCGCGCCGACGCCGACGCTCGCCGATACGCTGCT
This sequence comes from Chloroflexota bacterium, assembly GCA_021813085.1. Lineage (GTDB taxonomy): Bacteria > Chloroflexota > Dehalococcoidia > DSTF01 > JACRBR01 > JADMII01. The sequence goes on from JAKAMA010000110.1 coordinate 3,555, forward strand.
CGACGCGCGGCGCGAGCTGGACCTCGCGAGCGTGCGCGACGCGCTGAACGCATACGCCGTGTTCTTCGGCACGTATCCGTCGACGGGCGGTGTGCTCCGCACGCTCTGCGCACAGCCAACGGACGTCGGCTGCACGCTGCGGAAGTACGCGGCCACGCTGCCGACGAATGACGGCACGTTTCCGTACTGGTACGCGTCCGACGGCCAGTCGTTCACGCTCCTCGCGCGCGTGCAGGCCGCGCCCGCGACGGGCGCCTGCCCCGGCGGCCTGCCGGCGCCGCTCGCGCGGGAGCCGGTCTACTGCGTGCGCGGGACCCTCTCCGCGCGCTGACGCGGCCTGGCCAGCGGGCAGCCGACATCAAACATTACCTTGTTCCAACAACGCCCCGGATCCGCTATCATACTGCCGTCGTGACGCGATACGGGGATCACGGGGGCCCGGCCACTGCCATCGGCGATGCGGATTACCGCTCGCTCGCGGAGTTCCGCGCCCGCATCCGGCGCTTCGTCCACTTCAGCGAGGACCTTGCGCGCCGCTCCGGAGTCGAGCCGGCACAGTATCAGCTCATGCTCGCCGTCAAGGGCGCACCGGGTGACCATCCCCCCACCATCACCTACCTGTGCGACGTCCTCCAGGTCCGCCACCACAGCGCCGTCGAGCTCGTCAACCGCACCGAGGCCCGCGGCCTCGTGGCGCGCTTCCGCGAGGCGCCGGACCGCCGCCTCGTCTTCATCCGCCTGACCGCGGAAGGCGAGCGCGCGCTCGCCGCTCTCGCCGCCCACCACCTCGCCGAGATCCAGACCGCCGGCCCGGCGCTCGTGCGCGCGCTCGAATCCATCCTCCATCACCACAGCGTGTAAGCGACGCGACGATGCGGCATCCGGAACGCCGCCGCACGCAGGAATGCCGCGCCACGCAGTGCAACCGCGCCCGCTTCCTCGCTTCCTGAGCGGACGCGAGGAAGCGCTGCCCGCGCCATGGGCAGCGCTTCCCCCTGCGTACCGCTCCGAACCGGCGGCCGCTACGGCCGCACGCCCGTCAGCTTCGCCACCTTCAGCGTGTTGAAGAGCGCCGTGCTGACGTACCACTTCACCCGCGTCCGCGTCGCGTCCTTCGTCTCCAGGCTGCCGATCGTCTCCACCTGCAGCCCGCCCGGCGACGTCAGCCCCGCCAGCGCGCCCTCGCCGAACTGCATCGCGTACACCGTCGAGCAGTCCGCGCTCGTGCCGACCGTCTTCGCGTCCGAGATGTAGTCCGAGACGCCGACCGGGATGCCGTCGTAGAACTGCACCATCTGCCCGAAGTCATTCCGGTCCGTCTGCAGGAAGCTCCCCGCCGTCCGCGCGAGGTTGTTCAGCGAGCGGCGCGTGCGCTTGCTCATCAACAGCAGGTCAGGCGTACCGCCCTTCACCAGGTCGATCAGCTCGTCGAGCTTCGCCAGCGTCAGCGTCGCGCCGTTCACGCCCATCGACGACGCCTGCCCGCCCGTCGTCAGCTTGTCGATGCCGTCGAACGACTTCACGTCGACCGCCGTATCGCCGTTGACGAACGTGTCCTCGAACTTCTGCTGCACGGCCTTCGCCTTCAGCCGGATCACGGCCGACTGCAGGTCCTGGACGTTGCTCCGCGTCGTCAGCAGGTAGTTGTCGATGTCCGCGTCGCCGCCGACGATCGTCAGGCTCGCCGTGATCTGGGCGAACGTCGGCGTGCTCTCCGTCCACGTGTCCCCCACCTGGAAGAATGCCGCTGTCGCCGCCGCGTTCTCGCGGTTGTACGTCAGCCCGTTGCCCGTGATCTCGATGAACGGCAGCGCCTGCAGGATCGGCGAGTCCTGGATCACCGTCTCGATCACGCCCTGCAGCACGATGTCGTTCGAAAGCTTGGCCGCCTCGGCCAGTGTCAGTGCCATCTGCGCGTCTCCTCGTTGCTCGTGCCCTCGTGGCGGGGTACCGGGGATCCGTCGACGGCTCCCGGGCGCGCTCCGCGATGCCCGCGTCCTGTCTCTGGCCCCGGTACCCGATCCCTGGTTCTCGGTTCCCGGTTCCTGGTCCTAGGTTCTCGGTTTTCGGTCCTGCGCCGCGCCACTACACGCGCCGCAGCCCCAGCCCGTACCGGATCTTCTGCTCCGGCGACATCGCGCTCAGGTCCGGCCCCGAGCGCGGCGGCGCGCCCGCCGGCACCCGTACCGCCTGCGCCTGCTGCTCGATGTGCGTCCGCACCCGCCCGACGATCTCTCGCGCCGCCTCCAGCGAGCGGTCCACCGCATCGATGCTCTCGCCGGCGATCAGCTCCGCCGGCAGCGACGGCTCGCTCCGCACCGCAAGGTCGCGGTAGCGCACCGCCGCCGTCCGCTCGCGCTCCGCCGCCGCGTCGATCTCGCCCCGCAGCCGCTCCGCCTCCGCCGACGCTGCCGCGGCCGCGTCTGACGCGGACCGTAGCTGCTCGCGCAGCGCCTCGCCCTCCGCGTACGCCTCCGCCGCCCGTGCCGCCGCCTGCGACGCCTCGCCCTGCAGCCGCGCGATCTCCTCCCGCGCCGCCGCGAGCTGCGCCTCGTGATCCTCCTCGCCTTCCTCCGCAGGTCCCACGCGCTCCTCGTCCTCCATCGCCACCTCCTTCTTCTGTGCGCGCTTCGATGGGCGCGACACTACCGCGCGTCGGCCGCCATCTCCAAGCCCGCCCTGGCATCGCCCTCGGCTCTGGATCCCGGCCCGCCAATCGGCCTCAGGCTTTGCCGCCAGCTACTCAGTGGCGAGCGCGCTGGAGTGTGAACCATGCGAGCACCCGCAACCCTGCTGTTGATAGATCTCTAACGCGTGGGCGGAGGTCGCGCGGGTCGCCTGTTATCCAGTTGACCTGTTAGTTACTTACACCACGTATGGGACCCCACTAGACACATAGGGGAATCAGGCGTATGGTGATCTTCCAGAGGGGGCATTACGATCAGGATTGCTCTCGTTTCCATCATCATTGCCACCATTGCATTCGTGGCCTCGTTGACGCCGCAAGCTGAAGCTGCTTTCGGCGTTCAGACGGCCATCCCCACGACAGCGCGTCCCTATGCGGTCGCCGTCAACCCCGCCACCCATCGGGCGTATGTCGCACATGACATCCGGTACGGGAGCATTGTCACTGTGATCAACACGCTGACGAATGCGGTCGTCACTACGGTTGGTGTGGGCGACAGCGCGAAGGCAGTTGCTGTCAATACGGTGACGAACAAGGTCTACGTAGCAAATTTCGACAGCAATTCGACTTCCGTAATCGACGGCGGTTGCAATTGTGTCACGGGTGCGCTCCCATTTAGCTGGGGTCCGAACGCCGTCGCGGTTGACGAAACAACAAACCTGGTCTATGTGGGAACGACGGACGGTGGCCACATGACAACATATGACGGATCCACTAACGCGCCGGTCTGTACGGCTAACCCATCTACTAACGTGATAATTAGTCTAGCTGTCAATACCATCAACCATCGAGTCTACGCCTTGGCCGCCAATGGTCACGGTGCGGTCATTGACGGCAGCAACTGCGGGATCTTGTTTGACAATGTTCCGACCTGTTCGGGTAGCGCAGCTCAACAAGCAGTCCAGACCGTCTACAACCCGACTGACAATCGTTTCTACACGCCAGAATTCGGGACGCCAAACGTTAATGTGTTCGATGGCGATACTGGCGCCGTGGTCAACTGCATCAGCCTACCGGGCGCCACGGGCGGCGAGGGCGGCATCGGGATAGACGTGACCCATCAGCTCGTCTACGCCACGGCCGGAAACGGCCCTACCCAACGCCTGTATCGAATCGATCTTGGCTCGCTCGCCGCAACAACATTCATCGACCCAGGCATCTCACTGTGGGGAGTTGGAGTCGACCCCCAGTCGTCACGCAATTACATCTATGTGGCCGCGCACGAGAACGCCGAGGTGTGGGTGGCGTTCGACGATACGAGCCTACCGCCGCCGCCAC
>JAKAMA010000111.1 GCA_021813085.1 Chloroflexota bacterium
TTCCGATCTTCGGTCCAACCCGCGGCCCGGAGCCCCTCGACCATCGCGTCGGTGACCGCCGCCGGCCGGCGCCCGACGATGCGCGCGAAGTCTACGGCGGCGTTCTCCTTGTCCGAGAGCCGCGGCGAAGGCTTCCCCTCGATCACCTCCACACACTCCTCCCTGCTCCAGTGCTTGCCGAGCAGGGCGATCATGTGGGCGGCCGTACAATACTCGCACTCGACCTCATAGGCCGTAACGGCAAAGAACACGCGCTTGAGCTCTTCGCGGATGCTGCCCTCCTGGGCCGTGGCCAGGCTCAGGGTCCAGAGGGCGTCCGTGGTTTCCGGCAGGTACGCCAGCCCCTGCTGGAGACCGGGGATCATCCGGTAGTAGCTCTTGACCCGCTCGAACACCTCCTTCGTCCTGCCTGTGGCCTGATCGGGTTCCAACAACGCTACGCGAGCCATCGACTTACCTCCCTGGCTGATGCGAATCCAGCGTCTTCTCGCCCGGACCCACCTCGACGGGCAAGTCCGGGTTTGCTCCCCATTCCATCCACGAACCGTCGTAGAGGCAGACCTTCTCGTGGCCCATGACGTACAGGACGAACAGATCGTAGGCGCCATAGACGCCGCCCCCGCAGTAGGTGATCACCATCTGGTTGGGCTTGAGGCCCGCCCTTTGCCAGAGCCGCGCCAGCTCATCGGCCGGTAGCAGGGTCTGGGTGGCCTGGTCAACGTTGGCAGTCGCCGGCACGTTCAGGGCCGTAGGGATGTGGCCCGCCCTGTGGGTTCGGTAGAGGCGCGCCTTGCCGCTGTAGAACGGTTCAGGCAACGCATCGACGATGCAGACATCCCCGCGTCCCATGGCCTGGACCACCTCATTGCAGGTAGCCCGGAGAGCGGGCCGCGGCCGCGCCCGGAAGGTCGCCGGAGGCGGGGTCAGGGTGCGCGTCTCCAGGGGGCGCCCCTCCCGGGTCCATTTGGTCAGGCCGCCGTCCAGGATCTTCGCGGCGTCGTGCCCGTAGTACCGCAGGGCCCACCAGAGCCGGGCGGCCCAGATCCCGCCGCTGTCGTCGTACACGACGACCGTGCTGCCGCTGCCGACCCCCAGCCGCCCCATCAGCGCCTCGAATCGGCCGGGCGACAGGATGGCAAGCGGGTCCTCCGGATCCGCGAGGTCGGACATGACATCCACGAATGCCGCTCCCGGGATGTGGCCCTGGTGATAGGCGTTGCGCCCTGACACGCCCCGGAACGATCCGCCAGAGTCCGCCGCGACGGAATAGCGCATGTCCACAACGCGAACCGACGGCTCATCAAGGTGCGCGGCCAGCCACGCTGCTGTGGCGAGCGCTTCCGGGTGCCCGTACTCCGCCACGGCCGGCGCCTCCTCGTTCATTCGGATCTCGCCACGCTGGCCCCCTGACGCCCTGCGGTCAGATATCCGGTGACCATATCGGCCATGGGGCCCAGGAACTCCTCGGGGTCCACCTTGTCCGGCTGCGTCTGCCACTGCAGGACGAGGCCATCGTTCAGGGCCAACAAGAGACGGGCGGCGCGATGCACGTCGACGTCCGAGCGGACGAGGCCCGCGTGCTGGGCGCCGGAGAGGAACCGGGCGAGGGCGGTGGAGCAGTGGTCGAACATTTCGGCGACCGCCTCGCGCCCCCACTCGTTGCGGCCGGCCAGCGCCCAGAACTCCATGACCAGAGGTGACCAGACGGGGTCTGTCCGGCACGTTGCCCAGGAGGCCTCGATGATGCGGAGCATGCTCTCCCGGAGTGACAACCCGGGATCGAGGCGGGCGGCGGTCTCGCCGGCCCGGTGGCGTACGTGCTCAACGAGGATGGTCCGGAAGAGCTCTTGCTTACTGGCGAAGTGGCTATAGAGCGCGCCCTTCGCGATGCCGCACTCCGCCGTGATCTCCTCCACAGTGGCCGCCTCGTAGCCGCGGCGGGCGAACACGCGGTAGGCCGCCTCCAGGATGCGGCCGCGCGTTTCCTCCTTGCGTTGCTGGGGCAGCGTCAGCCCTCGGGCCATGTCGCCTCCGGCGTCCCGAGCCATGCCGCCCTACAGGTGACTGAACAGACGGTCATTGACTGGTCACTGATTCTAGGCGGGCTCGCGCGCCGCGTCAACCGGCTCGACCCCTGCCGCGCCCGGCAACGGTGACCGGCTCCGGGAGTGCCGACTCGACGGCGCGCGGGCGGCCGAGAAGCCCGGCGCCTGGCGCGGGGCGCCCGCTATACTGCCCGCCAAGGAGCGCAGGCGTGGCCAATCATCCGACCTTCCTGCTGCACGTGGCGCAGGCAGCCACAGGCGTGACGGCCGTGGACCCCGCGATCGTCGCGCTCGCCGTGCTCGTGCTGGCGACGGTCGCGCTCTACCTGTGGCTCCCGCGTCCGATGTCGCTCCAGCGCCTCGCCCGTGCGCCGGCGATGCGCGCATCGCTCGGACTGCTCGTCTTCTTCGCGGTCCTGCCGTCGGTCGTGCCGTACGACCACCTGCTGCCCGGACTGCACCAGGATGAAACGGCGGCCGCGGAGGCCGTCCACGCCTCGCACTGCCACATCTCGCCGGGCACCTGCGCCGATGCGCCCCTCGCCGCCGGGCCCGGGCAGCTCCTGTTCACCGAGCCGCTCATCATCGCGCCGGCGATGCTGGCGATCCTCCTCACGTTCGTCGTGCCCGCCCTGACGGGCATCACGACCCGGCCCGAGACGCGGCCACCCCTGGGCTGACCCTGCAACTTGCGATAGGGATTCGAGGCGGCGCCACGCACGGCCAGGGCGCGATGCGGGCCGGATGTCGCGGCGTCGCCGGGGCTTGGCGACAGGAGGTACGCAGTTGGTGAGAGTACGCATGATGCTCGCGGCCGTTGCCGTCGGCATGACCGCCGTGATTGCGCTTGCGCCGAACGTCGCGCTGGCGCATGCCCGGCTCAAGAGCTCGACGCCCGCCGTGGGCGAGGTCCTGCAGACCTCGCCCGCGCAGGTCGTGATCACGTTCACGGAAGATATCCAGAAGGTGGCCGGCACGTACGATATCCAGGTGCTGGACGGCGGCGGCCAGCCAGTGACCGCCGGGCCCGCTGTGCTCGACAACACGGACCGGGCGAAGCTGTCGGTCCCGCTGCTGCCGGACCTGCCGGCCGGGCGCTACGTGGTGAACTACAAGAACGTGTCGGACGCCGACGGCGACAAGTACCATGGCTCGTTCTCGTTCTACGTGAAGGTGCAACCGACGACTGTTGACCTGTCGGACGATGCGCAACTCGCGACGGTCAGCGCCGAGAACGCGTCGCCCGCGGCAGGGACGACGCCTGAAGCCGCGGCGACGGCCTCGGCCTCGCCGGCAGCGCCCGCCGGGGCGACCGCGTCCGCCACCGGCACGGCGCCGCCGGCGACGAGCGCCGGCGGCAGTAGCAACACCGGCCGCAACATCGGGATCGGAGTCGCCGTCGCCGCCGTCGTCGTCGTGCTGGCGGCCGGAGGCTGGCTGGCGTTCGGACGGCGGCGGTGAGGCCGCTGGCCGCGGCTGTGCCAGAGGTGGTGTGCGGGGTGAAGCTGTGATCAGAAGCAGGCAGCGGTTCTTGACGCTCTTGGGGGTGATCGCCGTCGTGGTGGCGGCGATCACCTCCCCCTATCTCGCGGGCGTGGCGCAGGCGCACGCCTCACTTGTCAGCGCAACGCCGACGAACAACGACAAGCTGACGCGGCCGCCCGCCCGCATCATCCTGCGGTTCAGCGAGTCGATCGAGCGGCGTCTCACGCAGATCCAGGTGCTCGACCAGAACCAGAAGCGCGTCGACACCAACGACATGGCGTTCGACAACAGCGACCCGACGTTCGCGTCGGTCGGCGTGAAGACCCTTGCGCCGGGACTGTACTTCGTCAGGTGGAGCAACGTATCAGCCGTCGATGGTCACGAGCTGAGCGGCCAATACCCGTTCGTCGTATTGAACCCGGACGGCTCGTTCCCGGCCGGCATCACCGCGAATGCGCTCACGGGCGCGAGGACGAGCGGCGGCCAGCTCCTGCCGGCGGACCTCGACTCGGCGCTCAAGTGGCTCTCGCTGCTGTCGCTCGCGACGGTCGCCGGCGCGGCGTTCTTCCTCTTCGCCGTCATGCGGCCCGCAGCCTCCTTCCTCGAGGACGAGGACTACCTCCGCGTGACGGACACCGCCGAACGCTGGGCGATCTCGCTGTCGCACGTGCTCCTGCCCGTCGCGTTCATCGCGTCCGGGACCCTGCTGCTGCTGACGGTGCGGCGGTTCTCTGCCGATACGAGCCTCTGGTCGTACGTCACGACGGTGCGCGTCGGGCAGTTCACATTGGCGCGCCTGCTGTTGACCGCACTGGCCCTGGGAGGCAGTGACCTGCTCTTCCTCGGGAACTCTCGCGTGAAGCGCCACATCGGACTGGGGCTCACGATCGCCGCCACGGTCGGCGCGCTGTTCACGTACTCGATGGTGAGCCACGCGGCCGCGGACAACGGCAAGTTCTGGGCCGTGACCTCGGACTTCCTGCACCTCCTCGCCTCGGCCGCGTGGCTCGGCGCCCTGGTCATGATCCTGATGTTCCTGCGCTGGCGCCGGCAGGCGATCGACGAAGGGGCGCGCTGGCTCTACATCGCCAACGTGTTCGACCGCTTCTCGGTGCTGGCCGCGCTGAGCGTGGCCACGATCCTCGCGACGGGGACCTTCAACGGCCTCGCCGCCGTGCCGACGGCGAGCGCCATGATCGATACCGCGTACGGCCGGGTGCTGCTCGCCAAGATCGCGCTGCTCCTGCCGCTGCTGGCGGTCGCAGGCTTCAACGCCTTCATCCTGAAGCCGCGCCTCGTCGCGGCCATCGATACGCTGTACCAGCAGGGGGGCACGGCCTCCGAGCAGACGCGGGCGCGGTGGACGCCCCAACTGCGGCGGCTGCGCGCGCTGCTCGTGCCGACGGTCGCGATCGAGATCGCGCTCGTGCTCGCCATCTTCGCCGCGGTCGGTGTCCTCACGCAGACGGCGACGGCCGCCGGCCAGATCGCTTCGGAGCAGGCGGCGAAGGCGGCGCCGACGAAGTTCGACCAGAAGGCGACGAAGGGCGGGCTGAACTTCGAGCTGCGCGTGTCTCCCAACCTGGCCGACACCGTCAATGAGTACACGCTCGACATCCGGAACCCGGACGGCAGCCCGACCACAACCGTGACGCTGGCGCGGCTCCGCTTCAGTTATCCGGACGCGCCGAATGCCGTCGCGCCGTCGGAGATCCTGCTGACGCGCTTCAACCCCGGCGAGTACAAGGGCGCCGGCGTCTACTTCACGACGCAGGGCAACTGGCGCATCGATGTGACGATCCGCCGCAGCGTGGGCGACGACGTCACGGAAGCGTTCTTGCTGCCGGTCGCGAAGGCGCCGGCGAGCACGCAGCGGGGCGGCAGTTCCTTCGAGCTGCCGTTCACCGTGTTCAACTGGAACCAGGTGCTGGGCGCAGTCCTCGCCCTCGCCGGCGGGCTGGTCCTGGTCTACCGGCGCCAGATCCACGTGCTGAACGCCGGCTACCGTACGACGGTCACGGGCGCGACCGCGGTCCTGCTCGCCGGCGCCGTGCTGGCGTTCGGCGTGGGGACCCACAGCACAGCCGCGGACCCGACCGCGGGGAACCCGGTGAAGCCGACGCAGGACTCGATCGCGCGCGGGAAGCTCTTGTTCCAGCAGAACTGCGTCCAGTGCCACGGCATCGATGGACGCGGCGACGGCCCGCAGGCGGCGCAGCTCAGCCCGGCGCCATCGGACTTCCGGCAGCACATGCCGCTGCACACGGACCCGCAGTTCTACGCCTTCATCCACGATGGCTACGCGGGCACGGCGATGCCGGCGTTCGGTTCGGCGTTCTCGCCGACCGACATCTGGAACCTGGTGAACTTTCTGCGCGACGCGTTCACCCAGCGGCCGTCGCAGTAGGCGGCACATGGAAGGGACGAAGCGATGGGGACCAACGCGACCGTACAGAACCTGACGTTCTGGCACTGGTATCCGGAGCTGCTGGTGCGCGACCTCACGCCGGAGCAGCTTGCCTGGCAGCCGGAGGGCCACGATACATCGGTCCAGTTCGCGATCTGGCACGCGTACCGCGCCGAAGATGAGATCCTGCACGGGCTCCTGATCGGCGGGCCGAGCGTCTTCACCTCGGAGCGATGGGCCGAGCGTCTGCCCGTCGAATCGACCGGCATGACGCCGTTCGGGAACGGCATGACCCGCGCGCAGATCGGCGCCTTGCGATTCGGGGCCGGCGCGCTGCTGGCGTACGCCGCCGCCGTTGGCGCCCGCGTGGCCGCGTACGCGCGCGACCTGCCGGACGCCGACGCGGCCGCCGAGATCGCGCTGCCCTTCTTCCAGCAGGTGTACCCGACCGTGGCCACGATGACGCGGGCCGACGCGATCGCCTTCTTCGCCATCGGCCACGTGTCGGAGCACCTGGGCGAGGTGCAGTTCCTGCGCGGGCTGATGGGCCTCAAGGGCGCGCCGCTCTAGTTCGGGAGCGAACGCCGCGTCAGGCCCGGCAGCCGTGCCGGGCGATGGCGTAGACGTCGTACAGCGGCTGGTGCTCGATGCCGCGCACGCAGACGCGCCCGCTGACCGGGCCGCGCGCCGCCATCGCGCGCAGCAGCGCGTGCTCGTTGGTGCCGTAGCCGCGGTCGTACGCGCCGTAGATGATCACGTAGTCGACCGCGCGCCTTCGCAGGAAGTCGCCGTAGGCGCGCTCGGACGGCCAGCTCCGCAGCGCCATGCTCTCGGGGAAGAACTCCGAGTCCAGCGCGGCGCCGTGGCGCAGCGCCTGGTACATGCCGTACTTGGCATCGCCCGCGCTCAGGACGCGGTACGTCGCGCCGGGCACGAAGCGGCCGGACTGGAGGAACCCGTCGAGCGAGCGGTCGGGCTCGCGCATCAGCCCGCGCCAGGCGTACGCGTCGTGCCGTAGCGGCACGAACGCCGCGTTCAGCGCGATCAGCACGGCGACGATGAGCAGCGGCGCGCGCGCGAGCGGCGTCCGCTGCAGCGCCAGGCCGATGAACGGCGCCGCCGGCACGAGGGCGCGCAGCCCGACGGTGCCGAAGAAGTTGGCCACGATCCGCGGCACGCTCGTCTCGCCGAACACCGGCGAGGCCAGCGTGAAGTATGCGGCCGGGGCCGCGAGGACGAGCGAGAGCGCGTACGCGGCGAGCAGGTGCCTGCGGCGCGGCTCCCACCGCATGCGCGCCAGCACCAGGATGCCGATGAGCGGCAGCAGCACCGCAGGATGCGTCGCGCCCGCGCAGCCGGCGAGCACGCCGGCGAGCAGCGTCCGCCCGCCGCGCCAGGCGGCGATCGCGAACATCAGGAACGCCGCCGCCCAGAGGAACGGCATCTGGCCGAGCAGCGGCCCTTCGAGGAGCACCGGGTTGAGGATCACCATCGCCGCCCACCAGGGCCGGCGCATCTCCGG
>JAKAMA010000112.1 GCA_021813085.1 Chloroflexota bacterium
GGAGCCGCCGATCCCCAGCACGAGCGCGGGCGGCACGAACAGGCGCAGGTTCGTCCACGGGTGGTGCAGCGGCGACACGTAGCCGCCGATCGGCGCCGAGTAGTTGAACAGGTACGACGGGATGATGATCAGCAGCGTCAGCAGGAAGAACTCCGGGATCGACGCGCCAAACACCGCGAAGACGCGCACCGCGTAGTCCAGCACGCTGTTGCGGTACATCGCCGAGAGGACGCCGAAGGTGATGCCCGTGATCGCGCTCACGACCAGGCTCAGGAAGACGATCTCGAAGCTCGCCGGAAACCGCCGTATGAACTCGCTGCGGATGGGCGCCTGGCTCTGATACGTCGTCCCGAAGTCACCCCGCAGCGCATCGCCCACCCAGTTCAGGTACTGCCGCCAGATCGGATGGTCGAGGCCGAGCTGGGCGTGGATCGCCGCGACCTGAGCCTTCGTCGCCCCCTGGCCGGCGATCACCAGCGCCGGGTCCTGCCCCGGCAGCACGCGCAGGATGATGAACGTCAGCAGCGAGATCGCGAAGACGATGATCGGCAGGAAGGAGAGCCGGCGCAGCGCGTACCGCCACATCGTTCAGCCGCCCCGCCCGTTCACGCCGGCTTGTCCAGCCACGTCGTCCGGTTGAACAGCCCGTACGAGCCGCGGCCGCTGATCGTGCCCTTCACGTACGCGTAGCGGCCGCCGTAGCCGATCGGCGAGTAGATGTTCAGCATCGGCGCCCAGGCGTTGATGATCGCCCGCTGCGCGTCCATTACCTTCTGGATGCGCGCCGTCTCGTCCAGCTCCTGCGCCGCCGCGAGGATCGCCGCATCGACCTTCGGGTCGTCGTAGCCCATGAAGTTGGAGCCGAAGCCCTTCGCCCCCAGGAAGAAGCGCAGCGGCAGGTCCGGGTCCTCGTACGGGAGCTGGCGGAAGCACGTCATGTGGAACTGGCTCTGGCTCAGTGTGGTGGTGAGCCAGCGGACCAGGTCCTGCTGCGTGAGCTTCAGCTTGACGCCGCCCTTCGCGAACTGCCCCTTCAGCACTTCCGCCAGGTTCGCGTCCTCCGGCCGGTTCGAGAACTTCATCTCATGCGTCTGGTTGTAGTCGAACGCCGCCGCGTCGAGCAGCTTCTTCGCCTCCGCGACGTCGTGCTTGAAGTACTCCTGCATGGCCGGGTCGCTGTCCGGCAGCACGTAGCGCCTGTTCGCCGGCGGCAGCGGCCCGCAGCGCTGGCCACTGCCCTGCTCCAGCAGGTCGATCGCCTCACCCCGGTTGATCAGCAGGTTGAACGCGTGGCGGACGCGTTCATCGGTGAACGGCGGCTCGAACTTGAGCATCAGGCAGTCGAAGTCGCGGCCCAGGTCGCTGCCGGTGACGATCTTGTCCCCGAGCTGCTGCTGCGTCTGTACGGCGTCGTCCTTGCTCGCGAAGCCGATCGCGTCGAGGTCGCCGGCCTTGAACGCCGCGAGCGCGGCGTTGTCGTCCGTCACCACCTTGAAGTCGATGCCGTCGAGGTACGGCTGGCCCTTGATCGACTTCGTCCCGGCGAACTGGCGGAAGTTCTGGAACTTCCGCAGCTTCGGGTTCGCCCCGTTGTCGTGGCTCTGCAGCACCCACTGCCCCGAGCCGATCGCCGTCTGGTGCAGCAGGTCGTCGTGGCCGTGCAGGATCTCCGCCGGCATGATCGAGCTCGTGATCGGCGAGCCCGCGTTCGATGACGTAAAGACCCACGCCCAGGGACGGTTCTGGGTGATCTTCACCGTGTGGTCGTCCGGCGCGACGATATCCGCCATCACGCCGTGCAGCCAGTCGAAGCCGATGCCCGTCTCCTCGCGGAACCGCTTGAAGCTCGCCACGACATCGCTCGCCAGCACCTTGCGGCCGTTCGCCGGCGCCTTGTCCTGGAAGACGGCGTCGCCGAGCGTCGCGATCACCGTCAGCGGGTCCGGCTGCTCGACCTTGGTCGCGAGGAAGAGCTCCGTGGTGCCGGTGTCCGTCGGTACGTACCACATGTGGTCGAAGACGGTGAAGCCCAGGAACAGGCCCTGGATGAGCGCCAGGATCCCCGGGCCAAACGGGTCCACGTTCGGCATCACGGGGTCCTGGCGGACGCGCAGGATGCCGCCGAGATGGGTCGGCGGCCCGTCCTGCGTGCCGTCGTTGACCTTGGTCGTGGGCTGCGCCGCTGGCGTGGAGCTGCTGGCCGGCGCCAACGTGGTGCGCGAACAGCCAACGAGGCCGATCGCCGCCGCCGCCGCGCCGCCGACGGCAACGCCGCCGAGCAGGCGGCGGCGAGAGATACGGCCCTGCGTCCAGTACCGGAGTCCCAGGTCGCGCTCCGTCACACCCACCTCGCTCGCATGCACATCCGCCGCCGTGACGGGCTTCACTGAATGGTGTTCATTGTGCGGAGGGCGCCGCCCTCTGTCAACCAGTATACGGCGCGGGATGTGGCGCTGGACGCGCTCGCCGGATGCACCGTAGCGAAGGAGCTTCAGCTCCGTCCTCCGTAAGCGCACCAGACCCCGTCCACACCCACGCGCCGAGCCACCATGTGCGCAAGGGAAGAGACGCGCCGTAGCGGAGGAGCTTCAGCTCCGACCCCCGCGAGGGCACCAGGCGCCGGACGCCCGCACCCTCGCGCCTCAGTGATGCGCGTCCGGCGGCTGTTCCGGGCTCGGCGCCGCCAGCCCAAGCCGCCTGCGCACGAGATACGCGACCGAGCCCACGACGATCACCATGAACGCCGCCGCACCCAGCACGCCGAGCTGCACGCCGACACGCGAGCCGTCGTGCGCCGGCACGGGCGTGGCCGCGGCCGCGCCGGCGGCCGGGCCGAGCAAGATGATCGCCACGAGCAACGCGGCGGCGAGCAATCGCATCCTTCAGCTCTCCTCTCTCCCTCGGGCCCTTCGCCCGCCCGCAATCCTAGCACGGTGCGGGAGCGCGATCGACGGCTATGTCAGCGTCCCGGGCGGCCGGTCGATCGGATGCACCGAGACGACCGTCAGCGTGTGCGGGAAGTGGACGATCTTGACGTACATCTGCTCGTCGACGTGGATCCAGTCCTCCGGCCGCAGCCGGAAGACCGTGCGCCCGACGGTCAGGTAGTAGCTGTCCATGGCGATGATCAGGTCGGCGCGCTTCCACTTCCGCACGACCACCCCGTCCGTCTCGGCGAGCCGGGCTTCGAAGTCGCGGACGTGCTGCGCCACCTGATAGACGAGCAGCAGCCCGACCACCACGACGAACGACAGCGTGACGAACGCCGCACCACCCGCACGCGCTTCGATGATGTAGGCGGCGACGGCGATGTCGACGACGAGCAGCGCGGCGTAGGTGAGGGCACTCCGCCGGAGCGACGCACGGGCGGCGGCGACCGGATCGTCCACCGGCGTTACGGCGTCGGCCTGGGGAGCAGCAGCTTCTGCCCCGGGTGCAGGACCGGGTTGGAGCCGCTCAGGCCGTTGAGGTTGATGATCGCGTTCTGGAACGCGACGATGTTGTCGCCCGGCGACAGATGCGCCTGCGCGATGCTCGCCACGGAATCGCCCGGCTGTACGACATACTCGATGAATGGCGATTGCGTCGCCGCGGGCGTCGCGCCGGCGCCCGCCGTCGCCTGTGGCGATGGCGTGCCGCTTACGGGCGTCGTACCCTCCGCTGTCGTCGTGGCGCCGCCCTGCGCGCTCGCCGTCGCCTGCGGCGTCTCCGCCGGCACGGTCGGCTGCGGCGTGCCGGACGACGCCGTCGCCGTCGGGCTGGAGCGCCCGACGATCACCGGCGCCGCGCCCTTCGTCTCGCCCGGAGGCCGCACGATCAGCACGACCGCCAGCGCCGTGCCGACGAGCATCACCAGCAGCGACCCGCGATACAGGTTGAACGACGGCAGCGCCGATGCCGGCTTGAGGCAGTCGGCGCAGTACTGGGCGTTGCCGTGGTCGTCGCAGTACGGCCTGGCGCAACGCTTGCAGACGTTGACCGGCGCGGCGTCGCAGGAGTAGCAGTTCACCGGGGGAGATCCTACCAGACGGCGCCCGGCCAGGCGCCGGAGGCTCGCGTGGTTACGCGAGCTCCGCGGTGGCGCCAGCCCCGACCAGCTTCGCCATCACGGCTTCCGCCTCCGCCTTGGCGATGCCTTCCTTCACGTTGACGGGCGCGCTCTCGACGAGGTCCTTCGCTTCCTTCAGCCCCAGCGTCGTCACCTCGCGCACGGCCTTGATCACGTTGATCTTGTTCGCGCCCGCTTCCTTGAGGACGACGTTGAACTCGGTCTTCTCCTCTTCCGCCGCGGGGGCAGCGCCGGCGCCCGCCGCCGGTGCGGCCATCATCATCGCCGGCGCCGCGGCCGTGATGCCGAACTCCTCCTCGATCTTCTTGTTGAGGTCGCGGAGCTCGATGATCGTCATGCCCTTGATGATGTCAAACGCTTCTTCAACCTTCGCCATGTCGTCCCTCTCCTCCTTGGGCCCGTGCGGGCTGACTCACGTATGTTGGGCGCGGCACGCAGCGCCGCTACATCCTGGTGGGCGCGGCAAGCAGCGCCCCTACGCTCTGTGGGCGCGGCAAGCAGCGCCCCTACGCTGTGGGCGCGGCAAGCAGCGCCCCTACGCTGTGGGCGCGGCACGCGGCGCCCCTACATCCTGGTGGGCGCGGCACGCGGCGCCCCCGCACGCCGGGGTGCTACGCCGCTTCCGACTCGAGCTGCTCCGCCCGCGCGTCGACGAGGCGGGCGAAGCTCTGGATGCTGTCGTTGAGCAGCGTCGCCAGCCGCTGCACCGGCGAGACGAAGGCGCCCGCGAGCTGGCCGATGAGCTGCTCGCGCGACGGCAGCGCTGCCAGCTCGCCGACGATGCTGCCCGCGTGCACCGCGCCGTCGAGGTACGCCTTCTTCGGCGCGAAGGCGTTGCGCGCCGTCCGCGCGTAGTCCGCGACGGCCTTCGCCGGCGCGATGATGTCGCCGTACCCGAACACCACGAGGGTCGGTCCTTCGACGACCTGACCCGCCACCGCCACGCCCGCCTGCTCCGCCGCGAGCTGGAAGAGGCGGTTCTTCACCACCCGCACCTCGACGTCCGCATCGCGCAGCGCCCGCCGCAGCGCCGTCATCTCCTTCACGCTCAGGCCGCGGTATTCGGCGCCGATGACGATCGAAGACCGCCCGACCAGCGCCTTCAGCTCGGCGACCGTCTCCTGCTTCTTGACTGTGGGCATCGCCACCTCCGTCGGGCCCCGCGTCCCGGAGCCCGGGCCGCCTTCAGCCCGCGCCTACGGTCCGCCGGCCGGCTGCGCACCTGATGTCCCGTCGGGGCAACAAAGAACCCCTGCCTGCGACAGGGGCACACGCGACACAGCCCGTAGGGCCGTGGTCTGACGTATCGTGCCTCGGCAGGCTGGATTATGTCCGGACGGACGCCTGCTGTCTCAAGCGTCGGGAGTGTACCGGGCGACCGGCCGCCGCACAAGCGCGGTGCCCGCACCCTCAGCGGATGGTCATGTACACGAAGTCGCGCGTCCGTCCGGCGAAGAAGCCCGCCGGCGATGCCGCCATCCAGTCCGTCAGGTTGAAGCCCCGGAGCGTGCCGAGCTGGTCCTCGTACAGCGCCATCTGGCTGTAGGGGCTGTTGATGTCGAGCTGCATCGCCGTCACCACGCCGGCCCGCTGCATCGCCGTGGCGAGCGTACGCGCGTCCACGTCGTGTCCCGCCGCGAAGACGAAGCGGCCGTCCGCCGTCAGGCCGATGGCGGTGCGCGCGGTGTAGAACTGGCGGCTCTTGTAGAAGACCCAGCCCCAGGTCTCGCCGCCCGCGTCGATCTTCGGCGAGACCGCGTCGTGGTCGATGAGAAAGATGCCGTTCTGGCGTGCAGAGACGAGGTCCGGCGCCGGGCCAACGTCGCTGCCCCAGATGCCGAATCGGAAGGAGCCGTCGCGGTAGGTGGCAAGTGTCGCCAGCCCGTCCCGCATCGGCGTGATCACCCGGCCATCGACGATCATGCCGTAGCGACCGTCGTCCCAGCGGAACCCACCGTTGAAGGCGGCGATCAGCGCGCCGCCGTGCAGGACGCTGGCGGGGATGTCGCCGGGGCCGTGGACGCCGAGCGGGCCGCCGGGGTCCTGCGTGCCCGCGACCGGATGCAGGCTGATGCTCGCGGCATCGAACGCGGCCAGCGTCACCGTGGCGTACGGGCGTGCGGCGTCGGGCCGCACGAAGGTCGTGAAGATCGGGTGCCTGGCGGTGTAGGCGGTGAGGAGCGGCCCGGCGAGCCGCAGCGCCGCCCACACACCCTCCCCCTTCGACGGCGCGTGCGGGTAGATCTCTGGCACGGGCGCTGGCGGCGTGTCGGCCGCTGCCGGCTGCGGCAGCGGCTCCACCTGGACCGCCGCGGGCGATGCGGTGGCAGCCGGCGGCGATCCGGCCCCCGCGGCGGGCAGCTCGCGCTGCCGGACCGGCCCGCTGACGGGACTGCCGCCACCGCCGCCGAAGAGCCGGTACTTCAGGCGGGCCATCGTGTCCTCCGCCTTGAAGTAGATCGCCTCGATGCGGACCGTGTTGTGCGCGCCGATCAGGCGCCGGCCCAGATCGGAGCCGTGGACGGCGAGGGTGTCCTTCCAGTGCGCGGCCAGGGCCAGCGCGAGGCCGAGCGCGCCAAGCACGAGGATGACGCGCGGCGTACGCCGGCCAGGCCGCACGGCGCGCGAGAGTGTGTGCCGGTTGCCGTGCCACCACGTCGTCATGTGCCCACCGGTCGGAGATCCCTACGAAGCCAGCCGGCGGCCGGCTCTACGTGTCGCCGTCATGATGGTCGGTCTCGCCGCCGCTCCGCATGACGCCCGGCCGACGCCAGCACGACGCGTGGGCAACGCCCGATGTGGGCCGGCCGAACCTGCGACCTGTGACCTGCGACCTACGTCCGGCGTCAGCCGGCCTTCATCGCCAGCGTCGGCGTCGGGTCCAGGCGGATGCCCGGCCCCATCGTCGTCGTCAGCGTGATCGACTTGATGTAGACGCCCTTCTGGCCCGACGGCTTCGCCTTGACGATCTCGGAGACCAGCGTCGCCATGTTTTCTTCGAGCGCCTGCGCGTCGAAGCTCACCTTGCCGATCGGGCAGTGGACGATCGCCGTGCGGTCCAGCCGGAACTCGACGCGCCCTTGCCGCGCGTCGCGCACGGCCTTCGCCATGTCGGCAGCATCGACGACCGTGCCGGAGCGGGGGTTCGGCATCAGCCCCTTCGGGCCGAGCACGCGGCCGAGGCGGCCGACCTTGCCCATCAGGTCGCGCTGGGCGAGCGCGACGTCGAAGGCCGTGTGGCCGCCTTCGACCTTCTTGATCAGCTCGTCGCCACCGACCTCATCGGCGCCCGCCTCCTGCGCCAGGCGCGCGCCCTCGCCCTCGGCGAAGACGAGCACGCGCACGGTCTTGCCAAGGCCGTGCGGCAGCAGC
>JAKAMA010000113.1 GCA_021813085.1 Chloroflexota bacterium
GTCCGGCCAGTCGCCTTGGCCGGCGCCGTTCGTGCGAGTGGCCCGGTCGGGCCTGGTCGGCGGCGTTCGTGCGGCCGGCGCCGTTCGTGCGAGTGGCCCGGTCGGGCCTGGTCGGCGCCTTTCGACGATGAGGGAACAGCCGCGGGACGACGCGCCGGTTTCCCGCCATGGCACCGCCGTCCGGCCGGGCTGATCTCCGGTCGGCGGCCCACCCCACCGACTCGGCGCGACTGGGCAGGTCGTCGCCCAGCTTCGACACGAAGAAACTGCGCGCCTGGCATCGTGTTCCCTAAGGGTGGCGAGGAGGTGAACCACACCGTGCCCGGCGTCGTGTTCACTGATCGTGGAAAGCAGCCCTGCCACGGTGCAGCGGGCACCGGTCGCGTGGTCAGGCGAGGCCGGCGGCACGCAGCGCGGCGAGCGCGGCCGCATCGTCGCTACGGTGCAGCGGGCACCGGTCGCGTGGTCAGGCGAGGCCGGCGGCACGCAGCGCGGCGAGCACGGCCGCATAGTCGCGGTGCCGCGCCCGCGCACCACCCGCTTCGGCGAGGCTGATCCAACCGCGCTGCCGGCCGCTTGCCAGAGGATCTAGGACGACGATCGCAGACGTTCGACCGGCGCTCGGCGGTCGACCGGCGCGCCACGCGGCGAAGGCGTCAGGCGGGTCGGGACAGGCAGCGTCGAACGTGGCGCGGCGGAGTCGGAGTACGTGCAGTATTTCCGCCGACCAGAGCGCCACGATCACATGAGTTTCGCTCCGCCACTGGCCGACTCTCAGGCGTTTTGCCAGAACAGGGCCGAGGTATGCGCGCTTGGCGGCGAACGACCCGAGGGCCTCCTGGACGTTTGGCAGCCGCGTCTTGTTCTCGATGTGGAGCAGGGCACGGCGCTGGCGGTCCCAAGCCACGAGGTCCGCGCGACCTGCGAACTGGAAGTGTTGATACGGTTCGTCGAGGGCGAGTTCGAAGCCGTGACCGCGGAGAATCCGAGCCTCAAGTTCACCCATGGCGGCGTGGACAAGGTCCTCATCGTGGCGCTGGGCCGTGGCGCGAGATCGGTCGCTGGCGAGGTTCACATCCAGCTGCACAGCAAAGGCATGCGCGATCCGCGCGTAGCTGTCGAGGCTCGCTGCACGCCCGGCCTCGATCGCGTGTATGGCAGCGGCGGACAGCCCGGCTCGGTCGCCGAGTTCGCGAAGCGTCCAGCGATGGCGGACGCGCTCCTCGTGGATCGCCATGCCAAGTTGCACAGCGATGCGGGCGACGGCCGCAACGGCGCCGGGTGTGGCGCGGGTGCGCGGGCGAGTAGGGCTCACGTGGCGGCCATGACGCCGGGTGTGGCGCGGGTGCGCGGGCGAGTAGGGCTCATCTCGACGATCAGTGAACAGCACGGGGCTCTGCGGTTCCTCATCCCCGACTCACCGCCGACTCATCGGCGGCTCGACGGCGGCTCGGGTCGGGCTGGGGCGTCGAGTCGGGCCGGGGCGTCGAGCGCCGCTGGAGACTGGCGGCGACCCGAACGGCTCGAGTCGGGCGCGCGCAATAACGCGTCAGCTGGCCGCAACAGCGGCGTGTTGGGGCGGCCGGCGGCGTGTTGGGGCGGCCGGCGGCGCGTTACGACGGCCGGCGACCATGTGCCACACAGGCGGCGAGCCCACCAGCAGGCCAATGCCGATCGTCTCGGCGTGGCCCGTGGCCCGTCGCCCGTGGCCCGTCGCCCGTGGCCCGTGGCACGCGTCCCACAACCCCGCCGCGTGTTCACTCATCGTGGAAACTGGCCCGGCTCCGATGTCGGCGGCCTGCCCCGCCACTCCGTGGCAACGAGGACCCGTTCTCGTGCGGCGTGCGCGGCGCGTGAGGTGCGCGCGGCGATGCCGCTGCCATGGCTCCGTGGCAACGAGGACCCGTTCTCGCCCGAGTCAGGCAGCAGAACTCGACCGCGTGTGACTGGCAGGCCCCGATCGACCGGATCTTCCTGATCGCGGGGCACGGATAGGCGTGACGAAAGGTCGAGCGCGAGGTGAGGGTGCCCGTTGTGCGCGTGGCGGCCCGGTTCCTGATGGCGCCGGTTCTTGCGCGGGCACTGGTGCGCCGGTTCTTGCGCGGGCACTGGTGCGCCGGTTCATGCGTGGTGCTAACGGACCGCCTGGCCAGCAACCCTGGCGCCTGCATCGGTTGGTCCCCGGCCGCAGTCTCTTCGCTACAGCGTCGGCAGCTCCCGTCCGAGACGCCGGGCATCGTCGCGCTTCTCTGCCCACGCCGCCAGCACCACGTCCTTGTGCGGACGGATCGGGCAATGGCCGTCGCGGTTGCCGGCCTCGTCGCAGTACCCGAGCGGCACGCACTTCGGCGCTAGGAACGAGCCGAGGAACGGGCTCACGGCGAAGACCTCGTGACGGATCAGCTGGAAGAGGCGGCGGATCTCCCATTGCGCCATGGTGCAGAGTCGCAGGCCGCTGACGTGGATCAGCGCGCGCAGGTTGATCGTCATGAGCAGGTTGGTGCGCGTCGCGTTCGGCATCACGAAGCGGGCGTCCTCGCCGGGGATGCCGGCCGCCAGGAGCTCGCCATAGAAGCGGAGCGCGTCGTCCATCTCCTCCACGTAGCGCTCCCGCAGCGCGGGCTCGGCACCCTCGAGCGTGCCGGGCACCATGTACGCGGGCCGCTTGTAGTTCACGTAACGCTGCGACTGCTGATCGAAGGCGACGCCCACCCGATGGCGGACCAGCTGGTGACTGAGGGTGCGGGTGACGCCGGAGATCGCGAACGTGAAGACGACGTGCTCGATGGTGGAGCCGTGCCCCGATTCGATGACGCGCTTGACGAGCTCCTGCTGTTTGGCGGTGCCCACCTGCCCAGAGGTCGCGCGCCGGAAGATCTCGTCGGGTTCGAGCTCCGAGTAGCAGGTCCGGCACGCCGTGTAGATGATGGGGACGTAGAACTCGCGGGCGATCTCGGGGGTCGGGAAGAGGAGCCGTACGCGCATGCCGAGGTCTCGGCGGTCGGACGCGGGACGCCGGTCGCCGGTCGCTTCGGTCACGGGATGGCCAGCAGGGCGCGCGTCCGCGCCGGTCGTCGGGGCGGCAGCAGATGGGGCGGGAGCGGACCGGTCAGCAGGCCGCGCGTCCGCGCCGGTCGTCGGGGCTGTCGCTTGTTGGACGCCAGCAGGCCGCGCGTCCGCGCCGGTCGTCGGGGCGGCAGCAGATGGGGCGGGAGCAACTCGATCGGGTCCGATCTCGGAGGTCATGCACTCTCCACCGTGGGCGCGGGCGGCCGGGCGCACGTGCGGGACACGGGCCGCGAGGCCATCGAGTCTAGCACCGGGTCCCGTGCTAGCCTCTCGCCATCGCGCGGTCGATCCCGACCCTGCCGGCCGCTCGAGAGGGGAGATCTCCATGCGCGTCGCGATCGCCACCGACCACGCCGGTTTCGTCCTGAAGGCGCCCGTCATCGACGAAGTGCGCGCGCTGGGCCACGAGCCAGTCGACTTCGGCACTTGGGACACGCGGCCGGTCGACTATCCCGACGTGATCGCGCCCGCGGCGCGGGCGGTCGCGGCCGGCGAATGCGAGCGGGCGATCGTGCTGGGGGGCAGCGGCACCGGCGAGGCGATCGTTGCGAACAAG
This sequence comes from Chloroflexota bacterium, assembly GCA_021813085.1. Classification (GTDB taxonomy): domain Bacteria; phylum Chloroflexota; class Dehalococcoidia; order DSTF01; family JACRBR01; genus JADMII01. Next base: position 3,626 of record JAKAMA010000113.1, read on the forward strand.
ATCCCCGGGGTCCGCTGCGTGGAGGCGTCGGACCCTGTGGTGGCGCGCCTGGGGCGGCTCCACAACGACTGCAATGCGCTCGCGATGGGCGGCCGGATCGTGGGTGTGGAGGTCGCGCGGGCGTGCGTGGCGGCGTTCCTCACGACCGACTTCGAGGGCGGCCGACATGTGCCCCGGGTGGCGAAGATCGCGGCGCTGGAGACCGAGGGGCGCGCTGCCGGATAGGCCGCGCAAGCGGGCACGCTCAGACGGGCGGCACCCGAAAGGCCGCCGCAAAGGCCGTGCAATCGGCCGTGCAATCGGCCGTGCTCAGCCCTTCAGCGAACCCGCGAGCAGGCCCCGGATGAAGTACCGCCCCAGGAAGATGAAGGCGAGCAGCGTGGGGATCGCGGTGATGATCGCGCCGGCCATCTGGACGTTGTAGAGGGCGGCGAAGGACCCGGCCAGGTTCTGCAGAGAGACCGTGACGGGCTGCACGCTCGGGTCGTTGGTCAACGTCACCCCGAACAGGAACTCGTTCCAGATGTTCGTGAACTGCCAGATGCCGACGACCACGAAGCCCGGCACCGAGAGCGGCAGGATCACCCGCAGATAGGCGCCGATCACTCCGGCGCCATCGACGTTGGCGGCCTCCACCAGCTCGGTCGGGATCGCCGAGTAGTAGTTGCGGAAGATCAGCGTGGTGATCGGGATGCCGTAGATGATGTGGGTCAGCGCGAGGCCGGCCAGCGTGCCGTAGAGGTGCAACTTCTCGAGGAACTGCACCAGCGGGATCAAGATCGCCTGGTACGGGATGAACATCCCGAAGAGGAGGAAGGCGAAGACGAGGTCGGCGCCGCGGAAGCGCCACTTGCTCAGCAAGTAGCCGTTGATGGAGCCCCAGATCGACGAGATGACGACTGCGGGCACGGTCATGATGACGCTGTTGACGAGCCCCGGGCCGATGCCGCCGGAGCCGACGAGCGGCGGTGTGAGTGCACTCGCCCAGGCCCCGAAATCCAGGCCGGCGGGCGGCTGCCAGATGCTCGTGGTGTTGACCTCGCGGAGCGTCTTGAAGCTGTCGGCGACGACCACGTAGACGGGCAGCAGGTAGAAGATCGTGAAGAGGAACAAGAGCGCGTAGATCGCGAGACGCGACCAACGGAGCGCGAAGCCCCGGCCGGCACGGCGCTCGGCAGAGGACCGGGCCGCGGCGACCCCGTTCATGCCTGCGTCTCCGTGCGCAGCTGCGACCACATGTAGGGGATCACCACGATCGCGCTCAACACGAGCATCACGATTGCGATCGCCGCCGCCTGGCCCCACAGCTGGCTCTGGAACGCGCTCACGAAGAGGTAGATCGAGGGGAAGTCGGTGGCCGTGCCGGGACCGCCGCGCGTCATCACGAAGACGAGGTCGAAGATCTTCAGCGAGATGTATCCGAGGATCACGACGACGCTGACCAGCACCGGTCGCAGCTGCGGGATCAGCACGTGCAGGTAGATCTGCCGCTCCGAGGCGCCGTCTACCCGCGCTGCCTCGCGCAGCTCCTCGGAGATCCCGCGTAGCCCTGCCAAGAACATCGCCATGACGAAGCCGGACATCTGCCAGGCGGCGGCCACGACCACGGCCCCCAAGGCCGAGCGGGAGTCGGTCGTGAGGCCGGGCCGCAGCAGGTCGATACGCAGGAAATCGAGCACGTCCCAGAGCGGCTTCAACGGCGCCAGCGAGAGGAGCCAGTCGCGTACCGCGTTGATCCCGAGCGGGTCGAGCAGCTGGTTGATCCCCGTGTTCGGGTTGAAGATCCAGGCCCAGATCGTCCCCGTGACCACAAACGAGAGCGCCATCGGCAGCAGAAAGACGTTGCGGAAGAGCGTCTCGCCGCGGATGTGCTGATCGAGCAGGATCGCGAGGAGCAGGCCGATCGCCACGCTGAGCACGATGAACGTGACCGTGAAGACGGCGGTGTTGAAGATGTCGTTGGGCCAGAAGCGCTGCGTGGCGAAGAGCGCCTGGTAGTTGGCGAGGCCGACCAGCGGGAAGTCCGGGAGGATGCCGTTGAGCGGACGGATCGAGTTCCACCCCGTCAGCGAGGCATAAAAGGTCCAGACGATGAAGAGGTAGACGAAGACCAGACTGGCCAGGATCGCCGGTCCCAGCAGGAGGATCGTCAACAGTCGTCCGCGCACTGTGTCTCCTTTGTCCCTCCGCCTGGCGCGGCCGTTCCACTTGACGCGGCCGTTCCACTTGGCGCGGAGCGGCGCCCGGCGGTGCGCGGGCTCACGGCTCGGTGCCCCACAGCACGGCCATCACACACGGGCCTCAGCGCGCGGCGCATCACCGTTCCGTCGCGCCGGGCTCGGTCGGGAGGACCGCCCGCAGGAACGTCTGTAGGCTGTCCGAGAGTCCGAGGCGACGCAGCGCCCGCTCCGCCATCACGTCGAGGTCGTCGTCGTAGTCGCGCCCGTACGTCGCGGACGCGACGCTCAGATGGTCGCGCATCGCCATCCGCGCACGGTCAGGATCTCGCGCCGCGATCGCCTCATAGACCTCGCGATGATAGGGTGCGCTCCGCCGATAGATGTCGGGGTCGCCCAGGCTGCGCACCATCAGTTCAGCGGCCAGCAGGGAGAGCGACGCCAGCATCGCCTCGACGACCCGGTTGTGCGCCGCGCGGGCGACCCGGAGGTGGAATGCGAGGTCGTTGCGCACCGTTTCCTGGGGGGTGCCGCCGGCCTCGAGCGCGGCCAAGCGGGCGCCGATCTCGCGTACGTCGTCGAGCCCGGCACGCTGCGCGGCGAGGGACGCCGACTCGCACTCCAGGAGCAGGCGCGCCTCGCTGAGCTCGCGTGCCGTGGTGTGGCCGCGCCGGTAGAGGACGTCGAGTGGGCGCACACCGGCCAGTGGAGAGGGGCGGCGGACGAACGCGCCACGGCCAGGCACGATCTGCACCAGGCCGCGCTCGGCCACGATGCGGAGTGCCTCCCGCACGATGGGCCGGCTGACGCCGTGCCGCTCGGCGAGGCCGCGCTCCGAGAGCAGGCGGTCTCCCGGTGCGAGCCTCCCAGAGAGGATCTCGGCCTCCAGCTCGGCTGCTACCGTGTCGCGGGTTTTGCCCAACAGCGTGGTCATACCGCGACCATACCCGCGCCACGGCCGATCGTCAAGCCATCCGCGCCTGGTCATCGATCTGACGCATTCCTGGTGTGTCGACGGCCGATCAGGGGCGGGTTTTACGCTCGCGACGCGCACGAAACACCGGCCTGCGGGGATGCAAGCCCGTCGTAACGCGGCTGATCGATTGACAGGGACTGCGGGCTGAACTACCGTGGACGGCGTCTGGCGGTATGACCAGAGGAGGAAGATCTGCCTGAAACGTCGCCGGATCACCGTAGAGCGTCAGCACATCGATTGGGGAGATGGCACATGAAGGTCGGCAACGTCACGGCGCGAACCGGGGTCCTGGTCGCGGCCGCAATGATCGTCTTTGGCGCCTGTAGTGGCGCCGCCACGAGCGCCCCGGCGTCGAACGCGCCGGCGGGCAGCGCCGCGGCCGGCGCACTGCCCACGGCGGCCACCAGCGGGAAGCTCGAGATCTTCAGGTACTGGACGGCTGGCGGCGAGGCGCAGGCGCTTGCGGCCGTCGAGAAGGTCTTCAGCCAGCATTATCAGAACATCGCGATCACCAACGCCGTGGTCGCGGGCGGCGCCGGGTCCAATGCGAACGCCGTCCTGGCGCAGCGCATGCAGGCCAATAACCCGCCCGACACGTTCCAGATCCACGGCGGCGCTGAGCTGATCGACAACTGGGTCAAGACGGGGTACATG
>JAKAMA010000114.1 GCA_021813085.1 Chloroflexota bacterium
CGCATCGGCCATCTGGTCAAGCAGGCTCATCAGCACGGCGCTGTTGTCGGTCGCCGCGTCGATCAGGCAGTCGACCTCCCACGCCAGCTTCGAGCCGCGGTTTCGCGCCGAGAGCAGCCCCCGCAGCGTGGCGCCCTTGACGCTGATCCACGTGTGGCGCCCCGTCGCGAAGCTGAACCACTGCTCCAGCGCCGTCTCGATGGGGTGCGGCGACGTCTCGCTGCCGATGCGGTCGGCGGTCATCGCCTCGTTCGCATAGACGCGCCCGTCGTAGGAGACCAGGGCGACGAGATCGGTAGGCAGGACGGTACGGGCGGTCGACGTCATCGGCTGACCTGCGCGTATGGGTACATCCTGCCGCTATTGTACCGATTCCGGGACGGCGCCGGGCGCTGCCCTACGCCGGCGCCGCGCGCCTGCCCGCCGCCCGCTCCCGCCGCCGCGCCTCGGCGATGCCGACGAGCAGGCGGTGGAAGCGCGCGTCGCCCGTCAGCTCCGGGTGGAACGACGTCGCGAGCAGCGTCCCCTCGCGCGCGGCGACGATCGTGCCGTCGCCGAGGCGCGCCAGTACGTCGACGCCCGGGCCGACGCCCGCGATGATCGGCGCGCGGATGAAGACGGCGTGGAACGGCGGCGCGCCGAAGCCGGCCACCTCCAGGTCCTCCTCGAAGCTGTCCACCTGCCGCCCGAAGGCGTTACGCCGCACGTCGATGTCCATCAGCGCCAGGTTCGGGCGGTCGAGGTCGCTCGCCTGCTTCGCCAGCACGATGGCGCCGGCGCAGGTGCCCCAGATCGGCAGCCCTTCCTCGCCCAGGCGGCGGACCGGCTCGCGCAGCGCGTAGATATCGAGCAGGCGCGTGATCGTCGTGCTCTCGCCGCCGGGGATGATCAGCGCGTCGAGGCCGGCGAGCTGCGCCGGCAGCCGCACCTCGACGGCGGCGACGCCGAGCCCGCGCAGCATCGCGATGTGCTCCGCGAAGTCGCCCTGGAGCGCCAGCACGCCGACGGTGATCGCATCCATACGGTCATGGTAGCGGACGGCGTCAGGCGTAGCGGGTAAGCGGCGCGATGCGCATCCGTCGCCCCGCTAACCCTCGATCCGTTTCTTGAGTTCGTCGAGCGCCAGGCCGGCCTGCGTCGCGATCGATCGGAGCGTGCCGTCCGGTATCTGGCGCTGTCCGGCCACCACCGTGACGTTGCGTCGCTGGCCGCCCCACACTCCGCGCCACCGCCGATCGCTACCGCGCTGCCGGATCATCTCGAAGCCAAGTGCGCGGAGGACCGTCTCAACCTCGGTGGTGGAGTAGTGTCGGGGCATCTACAGCGACTTCATGGACGCTTACCTTACCCTCGACAGGCTGGTAGAACGCATATTCGTCCGTGGGATCGCGGTCCTCGAGGTGCAGTTCCACCGCCTCCTTGATCATGGCGATCGCATGCTCCTCGCTGTCGCCCTGCGTGGCAACGTCGTATTCGATGCAGTGCGCCACCCACTGGTCGCTCTCCGCGTCCTTGTAGATCACCGCGTGGACGGTCTGCTTCACCATGTCTCACCTCCAGGCACCCGGGTGCGCCGAGCCGTCACCACCCGCGCTTGGCCAGGATCTCGCGCTCCGGGATGGCGCTGATCTCCAGCCCGCGCATCGGGTCGCCGGTGCAGCCGCAGCTCCACGGCGGCAACGCCGAGCGCGCACAGCATCGCGATGTGCTCCGCGAAGTCGCCCTGGAGGGCGACCACGCCGATCGTGATCCCGCTCATGCATTCATGGTAGCGGACGGCGCGGCGTCAGCGGCCCGGCAGCTTTGCGGCTGCGGCCACAATCACCCGATGATCACTCGGCGACGTTGCCCTTGCTCATGAGCGTCCGCAGCTCTTCGAGGCTGATGCCCGCCTGCTGCAATATGCCGCTCAACGTCCCAGGCTTGATCTCGCGGACTCCGGATACGAGCGTCACATGTCGCACGAGGCCGCGCCATGTCCCCGAGTATCGCATGTGGCTCCCGTGTTGGCGGACGAAGCGGATGCCGATTCGATCGAGCGCCGCTGCGACCTCAGCGGTGGAGTAGCGCCGGGGCATCGATGGCGATCTCCTTGACGATCGGCGCCCCGGCGACCGGCTGGTACAGCGTCTCCAACTCGTCTGCGGTCATGTCCTCGATGTGAAGTTCGACGGCCTCGCGAATCATCTCGGCCGCGTGCTCAGCGGTGGCCCCTTGCGTGGTGACAGCGAGTTCCAGACACGTCGCAAGCCAACCTTCGCCCGCCCCGTCCTTGTAGATCACCGCGTGGACGGTCTGCTTCACCATGCCTCACCTCCAGGCACCCGTGTGCGCTGAGCCGTCACCACCCGCGCTTGGCCAGGATCTCGCGCTCCGGGATGGCGCTGATCTCCAGCCCGCGCATCGGGTCGCCGGTGCCGCGCGAGACCTCGGCGATGATCGCGGCGTCGCGGTAGTGCGTCGTCGCCTTGACGATCGCCTTCGCCATCTTCTCCGGCGTCTGCGACTTGAAGATGCCCGAGCCGACGAAGACGCCCTCGGCGCCGAGCTGCATCATCAGCGCGGCGTCGGCCGGCGTGGCGATGCCGCCGGCCGCAAAGTTCACCACCGGCAGCTTGCCCAGGTCATGCACGTCCTTCACCAGCTCGACGGGCGCGCCCAGCTCCTTCGCCGCCGCCGGCAGCTCGTCGTCCGGCATGCTCTGGATGCGGCGGATGTCGTCCCAGAGCTGGCGCATGTGGCGCACCGCCTCGACGACGTTGCCCGTGCCGGCCTCGCCCTTCGTGCGGATCATCGCCGCGCCCTCGCCGATCCGGCGCAGCGCCTCGCCCAGGTCCCGGCAGCCGCAGACGAACGGCACCTTGAACGGGTGCTTGTTGATGTGGTGCGCCTCGTCGGCCGGCGTCAGCACCTCCGACTCGTCGATGTAGTCCACCCCCAGCGCCTCCAGCACCTGCGCCTCGACGAAGTGGCCGATGCGGGCCTTCGCCATCACCGGGATGGTGACGGCCTCGACGATGGCGGAGATGATCTCCGGGTCGGACATGCGGGCGACGCCGCCGTGCGCGCGGATATCCGAGGGGACGCGCTCCAGCGCCATGACAGCGCAGGCGCCGGCCTCCTCGGCGATACGCGCGTGCTCGGGCGTGACGACGTCCATGATGACGCCGCCCTTCAGCATCTGCGCGAGGCCCTTCTTGACCGCCCAGGTGCCCGTCTCGGCGCCGCCGGGCGCGCCGTTCTGGCTGGCTGCCGGACGCTCGTTTGTCGCGACCATCGTCGTCCCTCCACTGCTGCGGGGCATCTGTACGTGCAGTGTAACGGATGCTGCGGGCGGCGCGCGGTCCGCCTCAGACCCCGTCCGCGCCGGGAGCGGGCGGCCGCGCGTTGCGCAGCACCCACCAGAGGAGCACGACGCCCGCCGCGAACGCCACGATCGCCGTGAGTTGCGCCTGCTTCAGCCCCAGGGCCGTGATGCTGTTGGCCCGCCAGAAGAAGACCACGAACTGGGTCACGGCATAGCCGATCAGGTAGAGACAGGCGGCGAGGCCCGGCGGACGCCATCGTCGCAGCACGAGCCACAGCACAAGGATGAGCACGAGGTTCGCGGCCATCTCGTAGACCGGCGCCGGCTGGTAGGCGACGCCGAGCCGGGGCGCGAGGCTCGCGGGATTCGTGTAGATGACGCCCCACGGCAGCTTCGTCGGATACCCCACGATGTCGCCGTTGATGAGGTTGCCGATGCGGCCGATCGGCTGTCCGGCAGCGCCGAAGATCGCGGCGACGTCGAGCAACGGCCAGACTGGCGTCCGCCGGCGGTGCGCGAACACGATCACCGTCACGAGCGCCGCACCAACCGCCCCGAAGAAGGCCATCCCGCCCTCCCAGAACGCGATGATGTGCTGCGGGTGCTCCAGGTAGTACAACTGCCTGTTCTGCACGATGTAGAAGAGACGCCCGCCGAGCAGCCCGGCGCCGATACCCCACGGCAGGAGCGCCCACAACGTTTCAACGTCGGCCCGAAAGCACCGCGCGAAGTGCAGCGCGACCCGGCTGCCCACGATGATCGCGACCACGTACATGATGCCGTACCAGCGGACGGCCAGCGGACCCACGCGAACAGCGACCGGATTGATGTCGATGGAGATCGCGGCCAGAGCGGCATGCTGGATCATCGATCCGCACCCGTCGAGACATGGACGGCCCGTCGTTGAGGCGGACGTTGATGCCTGCCGGGGACGTACCTCCTAACCAGCGCCAGCGCTCGCCGGTGCCGGTGTCCGGACGATCGTGAGGATGAGCATCGCGACGATGAGCACATGCAACGACGTACACCACGCGCAGATCTTGCCAATCGCGATCACCTCCACGCCGACCAGGTAGAGCGCGACACCCAGGCCGAGGAACGACCACGCGAGTTGCGCGGGTTGAAGCAACGGCGGCTCTGGCTCGCGCACGAGCGCGCCCGCGGCGAGCACGCCGCTGACGGCGAACCACGCGATTCCGCCGACGCTCCAGGGGATGGCGAGTGCCGTCGAGTACGAGCTCGTCAGCACTTGCTCGCAGTTCACGAGGCCGCCGCTACCGCACGCGAGCGGCACCGACGCATAATGCACGCTGGTGAGGTAGCCCGACACTCCAAGCCCCGCGATGGACATGACGAGCGTCGCCAGAGAGATGAGCCGGCTGGCCTTCATGCCGCCTAGCCTGCGGGCAGCGATTGGGCCGCCGTTTGCGTGCCGGCGGCCTGGCAGACGCCCGCCGGCTGCCCGCCCGTGACCTTGCAGAGCGCGGCCGTCAGGAGGTTCGCGCTGCCGACGATCGCCTTCGTCCGCGCGGAGGCCGGGTCATGGAGCTGTGATGCGATCTGTTGCCAGTCCATGTTCGCCAGGATACCCGGGTCGTAGGTCGCGCCGGACAAGACGTACTTGCCGCCGATGTCCACGAAGGGGATCGCGCCGCTGTTCGTGGCATACGGAGGCTGGTCGTAGGTCGAGATGATCTGCTCCTGTGCGGCGGTGAGCTGCTGGAGTGGCTTGTACCCGCCGCCCGATGGCTGGTTCGAGTACTGCTCGACGGACGTGAACGACAGATAGGCGCTCTGATACGTCGAGCCGTAGAAGCTGAACGTCGCCGTGTTGGGGTCGACATCATTCGGCGCGGAGCGCGTCGTCTTCAACCCCTGGAAGGTCCCGAACCGGCTCAGCGCCATCACCAGCGCCCAGCGCTCGGCGGCGCAGTACGGGCAATACTCCGCCCCGATGTACAGGACCTCCGGCTTCCCGCCAGACGTAAGCGCCGGCGATGGAATGACCCGCAGCGCGTTGCTCGCGCTCCCGGTGCCGACCGTGTCGTAGGTCGCTTGCGGCACCTGCGTGATCATCCGCATGACGGCCGGGTCGGCGGACGCCTCCTTGGCAGCGGGTGGCGAGCTTGTGTTCGATTTGAGCACGGCGATGACGATGCCCGCGACGACCACGGCCGCGCCAACCGCCAGGAGGAGCCCGGTACGATACCGCTGGACGAAGGATGGACCGCGGGTCGCACGCCGGGGCGTCGCCGGCGCCGCGCTGCGCGCCGGGCGATCTGCCTGCTTGCGCGGGGCCTGTCGTGGTTCGCTGCGATGCTTCGGCACGCTGACAGTCTACGGCAGGCGTCTTGATGACCTCTCATCCGCCGGCCGGCGACGCGTCCTTCGCGCGGCCCGCAGCCCCCCTGACACCCCCGACCTGCCAGGCTCAGGCTGTGCCGCCCTCCAGCTCGAGCTGCGCCGGCGCGTACACCGCGTCCGCCGGCGGCAGGGGCTCGCCCGCGAGCAGCGCGCGGATCGCCGGCAGCGCCGCGCGCGCCGCCTCGATCCCCGCATCGAGCGACCGGCTCATGTGGAACGGCGAATTGCCCCGCGCCCGCGTCAGCGCCGGCCGTATCGCCAGGTCGGCCGTCCGCCCCGCGGCCGCCTCGTGCGCGATGGCGCCGATCGTGAACGGCAGCCCCGCGAGGGTGCGGCGCCTGCCGATGCGGTCGAGGCGCTCCGCGACCCACGATGCCGGCCGGCGCAGCGGCTCCGGCAGCAGGTACGGCACCCCCAGCTCCACCGCGACCACGACGTCCGCACCCAGGTGCACCGCCGCATCGACCGGCGCGGCGTCCCAGAAGCCACCGTCCAGCAGATAGCGCCCCTGGTGCACCACCGGGCGCGCCACGAACGGGATCGCGATGCTCGCCTCGATCGCGTCGATCAGCGGTCCGCGGTCGATGATGACGGAGCAGTTGCGCTCGATGTCCGACGCGGTCGCCGCGAACGGCAGCGGCAGCGTCTCGATCTGACGGCCGGCGAGCGCCTCGTAGAAGCGGCGGGCGAGCCGGTTGCGGTGACGGATCTTCAGGCGGTGCCGGAAGAAGCTCAATACCTCGCCCGACGGGCAGGTGCGGATCTCCTCTTCCATGTACGCGGGCGTATAGCCGGCCGCGTACGCGCCACCGTAGAGCGAGCCGATGCTCGTCCCGGCGACGGCGTGGACCTTGATCCCGGCCTCGTCGAGGACCTTGAGCACGCCCACGTGCGCGGCGCCCTTGGTGCCGCCGGCGCCAAGCGCCAGCCCCAGCTTCAGCTCCTTCATCGTGCTACTCCCCGGCGGGACTCCAACTACTCACCATAATCATCGGCCGGTATGTGCAGGATTCTGCCCCCCGCACCCCTGGGCCGTCAACGCTGTGCGGCTGTCCTCTGTCAAGCTCCGGGCGACAGGCCGACCGCCTATCGATGCAGCGGCCCTCAGCCCGGCTTGAACGGCGGCGCGCCATCGTCCGGCGTCGCGACCTCGACGTACTCCGCGCCCGCGTACGCGGCGACCCGGCGCGAGATCGCATTCAGCTCGTCCTTGACGAAGCCCGCCGAGACGAACGTGACGCCGTGCTCCGGCTCGATCAGATACAGGGTCGGCGTCGAATCGGGGTCGTACATACGGGAGACCCCGAGTGCCGGGCCATCGACCAGCACGGTCGGCCGGAAGCCGTACCGGCGCACGAACCGGGCGGCGCCGGCCGCGTCGTTCTGGCAGATGGCCCAGAACGACCACGTCAGGTTCTCGTACGCATCGTAGAGACGGTCCAGGTAGGGCGCGACGAGCTGGCAGGTGCCGCAGTCCTCCTGCCAGAACGCCAGTAGCGCCGGCCCCTTCCCGAGCGCCTCGTGGAGCGCGTACTCGAGCCCGTCGAGGCCGGGCAGCGTGAAGTCAGGGGCGGCGGCGCCGGGCTGGACCATTACGTACAGTGTAGCGGCCGCCGCGCTCAGCGCGCAGGGCGGCGGGCCCTTATTGCCGGCCGTGACCCGGCGGCGGGCCGCCACCGGGCGTAGGCTGTGCTGCGGGCGGCGGCGTCCGGCCCGCACCGGGCGGCGTGGGTGCGGGAGCCGGCGTGGCCGCCGGCACC
>JAKAMA010000115.1 GCA_021813085.1 Chloroflexota bacterium
GTCGGTGAGGAAGCGGCCGAACTGGTCATGCAGCAGCCGCAGGTTGGTCGCCTCGATGACGACGATCGACACCTCGCGCTTGAAGCGTGCGGCACGCGTCAGCTCGCGCTGCAGGTCCGTCTCCAGCTTCGTCGCGTCGAACACCGACCGCACGACGTCCGTGACGCCGTACTCGCGCGCCGCCTGCGCGTTGCGCAGGTTGACCGCGGCGCAGGCCACGTGGTCGGCGAGCAGCTTCACCAGCGCGTCGTCGACCTCGCCCGAGAGCATCAGCGCCAGGGCACCGATGCGCTCGCCGGCGGTCTCGAGCGGCGCGATGGCCGCGCGCGTGAGGCCGAGCGCCGGACCGGCGGTGGCCGCGACGGGGCCGGCGAACAGCTCGGCAGGGTCGATGGTCGTCGCTGCCGGCCCTTCGAGCGCCTCCGCCAGCGCGGGCGAGTGCCCGGCGTCGAGCTTTGGCCGCAGCCGGGTGCCGAAGGCGTCGGTGAGCCGCTGCAGGGAGCGCCTGCGCAGGTCGGATGCGGGGGCGCGGTATTCGAGGCGGCCGTCCTGCTCCTCGAAGTAGACGAGGGCGAACGGCGCACCGAGACCGCGCTCGGCGGCGGTGGCGGCGGCATCGACGAGCCACTCGATCGTCACGGCGCGGTGCACGGGCAGCAACGCCGACATCATCGTCGCGACCGGATCTTCGCTCTCGTTGCGGGGGGAGTGGATCTTCGTGCGGGGCATGGCGGGGTCCCTCGTGTGGATACGCGTGCTACGTCGGTCGCGGACCGAGGCGTGCCACGGCCGCCGCGACCCGGCCGAGGTTGTCTTCGAGCCGCCTCACGGCGGCGTCCAACTCCTGGAGCTGCCGGCTGGCATCCTCGCCGCCGAGCACGCGCGCCTCGACGAGGTTGCGCGTCGCGTCGTTCAGCCGCGACTGCTCGTCGAGCAGGGCGCTGGCCTGACGCCGCAGCTCACCGACGTCGGCCGCCGCCGCCGCAAGCTGCGCGGCGGGCGCCATCGTCTCCTTCGCCGCGAGCTGGCGCGCCAGATCCTGCACGGCCGTGCTGGCGGCCTCGGCCTCGCGCGCGGACTGCGACGCCAGACGGAAGACGCGCCAGGAGCCGATCGTGCCGATCAGGCTGAACAGCAGCAGGCCGCTGAGCCCCATCACCACCGCGGCGACGACCGCCGCGAACTCCCAGTTGCTCGTGTTGCCCACGGCCGCTCCCTGGCGCCGTCCCTGCGCGCACTATCGAATGATCGGCCCCTTTGCGAGGCGACTTGAGGCGGCGCCGGACAGGCGTCAGGCGGCGTGCGCCCGCAACCAGCCGATCACCTCATGACTAACAACGTCCGGCTGCTCCTGTTGTGTCCAATGGCCACAGTCCAGGATGAGACGGATTGTGAGAGTTTTCACCCAGTCGCCCAGCCGGGCGTTCATCTGTCGCTTCAGGACGGGGTCGTCCTGTCCCCAGAGGACGAGCGTCGGCGTCTCGATCGGCGAGTCGGGGAGCGCCTTCCAGCGCTGGCGGAAGGCCTGGCGATAGTACGCGAGCGCGCACCGCGCCGCGCCCGGCCGCAGGAAGGCCGAGCGGTAGGCCTCGATGTCCTCCGCGCTGAACACCTCGGGGTGCCGCGCGCTGCGGCGGAGCGCCGTGGCGATCGTCGCGGCATCCCGCCGGGTGAGCGCCCACTCGGCCAGGCCGGGCGCCTGGAAGAAGAGCATGTAGCTGCTCTGGAGCATCTGTCGCGGGCTGCGGAGGAGGTAGCGGGCGAAGGCTGCCGGGTGGGGCGCGTTCATCGTGACGAGCGAGCGCACGAACTCCGGGCGGCGCCACGCCGTCTGCCAGGCGATGATGCCGCCCCAGTCGTGGCCGACGACGTGGGCGCGCCCCTCGCCCAGCGCGTGCGCCAGCTCGACGACGTCCTCGACGAGGTCCTCGATGCGGTAGCCCTGCGCCGGCTTGTCGGTCAGGTTGTAGCCGCGCAGGTCGGGCGCGACGGCGTGGAATCCCGCCTCGGCGAGCGCGGGGAGCTGATGGCGCCACGAGTACCAGAATTCGGGGAAGCCGTGCAGCAGCAGCGCGAGCGGGCCCGTGCCCTGCTCGACCACGTGGAAGCGGATGCCGTTGGCCTCGACGAAGCGGTGCGTCGCGTCCATGCCAGCAGCGTACCGCGCGCCGGCCAGGCGCTCACTGCGGGGAGGGCAGGGGCTGGGAGGTGGAAGCCAGAAGCGAGAGGCGGGAGCGCCGGCCGCGCGGACTGTGCGCGTGTCCTGCGAATGGGCGTGAGTGGACGCGACGCCAAGCCCTACGGGCCAGTCGGCGTGGAGCACAGCCGCCTTGGCTGTGCGTCCGGCGAAGCCGGACCGATGCGGTACAGCCCGGACGGGCCTGTCGGCGTCTCGCCCGACGGACTTCCGCCGCGTCAGCAGCACGACGCGAGCGCCGGGCGCTGCAACACGATGCTTGTTCTCGTGGCGCGCGCTTTCCACGTGGCGCAGGCTTTCAGCCCGCGTTCCTGGCGCCGCCTTCGTCCGGCGCGGAGCGCGGCGGCGAGCCCAGCACGCTCTCGATGAAGACGCGGATCGCCGGCACCACCATCTCGTTGGCGATGTCGCGGTGGCCGGAAGCCGGGAACGAGACGAACGTCTTCGGCTCCGGCGCGGCATCGTACACCACGCGGCCCATAGCGGGCGGCACCGTCTCGTCGGCGTCGCCGTGCATCACGAGCAGCGGCCGGTCGAGGCGGCGGATCTTCGACAGCGTGTCGTAGTTCGTGCGCGGCAGCCACGGCGCCGCCGCGAGCAGGAAGCGTGCCTTCGGGTGCCACGCGATGATCATCGCGCGGATGGAGGTGAACGGCGAGCGCAGGATCAGGCCGGCGCTCGGCTCGCGCATCGCCAGCCCGGCGGCGACGCCGGTGCCGAGCGAGAAGCCGTAGAAGAAGAGCGAGCGCGGGTCGACGTCGTCACGCTGGTAGAGCCAGGCGAGCGCCGCCGCCGCGTCGGTGTACGTCCCCTCCTCGGTCGGCGTGCCGGGGTTCCGGCCGTAGCCGCGATAGTCGAAGATGAAGAAGTTGCAGCCGATGCCGCGGAGGAACTCGCGAAGCGCCTCGACGCGGTCCGGCGTCACCCAGAGGTCGCTGGCGTTGTAGCTCGTGCCGTGCATGAAGAGCAGCGTCGGCGCGGCCATACGGCCCGTCCGGGGGGCAGGGACGCCGTGCGCGGGGAAGTACCAGCCCTGCAGCTCGAGCCCGTCGGCGGTGTAGAAGCGCGCCTCCTCGTAGGGTACGCCGACCGCGACGGGCGGGTCGGGATGCCAGGGGCCGGTGTAGAGCACGCGCGGCCGGATCATGCGCTCGGCGACGGTGAGCGCGAGCGGCGGCACGGCGAGCGCGGCGCCTGCGACGAGAGCACGCTTCAGCATGGCAGCCGCATGGTAACGGCACCGGGGCCGCGACGGCGAATCGGTCCGCACGTGTACTGGTTGCGCATGCGCGTCCGTGCGGCCTGTCGATGGTACGCCTTGAAGTTGCCGACGGACACGGTGCATCCGCCACCGCTGCGCCTATTGACAGGTATGCGCGCAGAAGCGTAGAGTACGCTCGACGGGCCCCCTCTACGACAGCCCCGGCGAGACGGCGGCGGTCGGCCCCATCCTCGTGTCGGCCAACGGGATGCTCCTCCCGTGTGCAGGGATGCCTCTCTCTTCCGTCCAAAGGGGGAGGCATCCGTTTGAACGCCGTTGTCTACACCGCCGCATCGCTCGCCCGCTACGGCTCCAGCCGTCCGCGCCGGCGCATCAGGTACGCGCGCGACGCGTCAGGGTCCAGGCCGATGTCGCGCTGCAGCGCGTCGAGCGCGTGCCACGTCTCCGCATCGACCGGGATCCAGTCGTTGAAGACGAGGCCATCGCGCTCGTTCGCCGTCGTCGCCAGGCTGTAGAAGCACATGCGGCCATACCGCTCGTGGTTCCAGATGGCGGTAGCTCTCGCGCACGCGCGTCGGCAGCGGCTCGGCGCGGTTCCAGGCGTCCAGCAGGCGCGCGAGGAACTCCGGGTCGTTGTCGGTGAAGTGCTGGAACGCCCGCGCCAGGTACGGGCTCGGCGCCGCCAGGTCCTCCGGCCCGACGGGGTGCCCCTTGTACATCGAGGCGATCATCTCCAGGATCTCGTCCCAGTTCTCGACCAGCCGCGGGAAGTCGAACTCGTTGGCGATGGCCAGCAGGCTCATCTCGAAGTTCGTGCGCCGCCGCCGCTCCGCCTCGAAGTCGACGCCCCAGACCGCGCCGACGATGCGGTTCGCCGCCACGAACTCGAACGCGTCGTTGACCACGAACTCCGGCCACGGCGCCCGCTCGACGTACTCCTGCAGCTCCTCGACGCCGAAGTAGTAGTCCGGCGCGTCGAGGAAGGACGGCCACGCCTGCGCGAACCCCGCCCCCTCCCGCACCGCGTTCGCCTCGACGCGCTCAAGCTTCAGCGCGGCGATGATCGCTTCGAGCGACGCGTGCTTGGGGTGCCGCACGCCCAGCTCGTAGCCCCGCACCGTCGCCGGCGACACGCCCGCCAGCGCGGCGAGCTTCCTGCGCGAGACGCCGAGCCGCTTGCGCGCCCGCAGCAGCGCCGCGCGCCACGCCTCTGCGGGCCGTTTGGCCTCTGGCTCCCCGCCTGCCGCACCCGATGCGTCCATGCGCGTATCATGCGCCGATCCGTCGCTTGACGCGAGATCAAACTGGGTACAAAAGTACCCATTTTTCTGTTGACAGACTCCCTCGTGGTGTGACACATTCGCCCCACCGGCGCCCACCCGCCCCGCGCCGGGGTCCGCCAGATCTGGGCCGGCTGCCTAAAGACGCGCTGCACGGAGCATCCAGGCATGAGGCGATTGGCAGCTCTCTCTTTGGTGCTAATAGGTCTGGCAACACTCTGGCAAAGAACAAGCGTAGTTCCGGTCGCGGCCGCGCCATCTTCATTGTTTGGTGATGGCTCAGACGGTAGCCGGATTGTAGCTGGCGGACAGACATTCGACGATGTTCGCACTCCGCTGTCCAGCAGCGCCGCATGGGGACAGCCCGTGGTATCAGTGGTCACCACGGCAGGCCTCGCGGCTGGCCAAGAGGTGATGATCATTCAGATGCAGGGAACAGGCGCCGGACTTTATGAGTTTGGCACGATTCAGAACGTCGGCAGCGGTTCCGTAACGCTGACGGCCAATCTTGCGAATGCTTACACCGTCGGTGGCGGCGCCACGGCGCAACTTCTGCGCGTATGGCACTATCAGAACCTCACGGTGCAAAGCGGTGGCGTCGTCACGGCTCATCCGTGGGATGGGAACAGCGGTGGCATCGTTGTGTTTCGGGTAGCTGGCACACTGACGGTAGCCGCCGGTGGCGCCATCAGCGTGGACGCGGGAGGCTATCGAGGGGCGCCAACCAACTCCACCGGCTACGGGGGAAGCCAAGGCGAGGGCCAGAATGGAACCGGCGTTCAGTCCATAAGCGCCAATGGCGTCGCGGGGGGTGGTGGCTGCTCCAATGGTTACGGCAACCCTTCAGGTGGTGGCGGCGGTGGCTATGGGACGTTGGGAACCGCCGGCGGCCCCGGGAACAACAACAATTGCAACGTCCCAGGCGCCGGTGGCGGGACGATTGGCGGCCCCGATCTCTCATCGACCATCTTCTTGGGCGGAGGCGGGGGTTCCGGCGGCGCCAAGGCCGACTGCGCCTGCGGGATCCAGCCAGGTGGGTATGGGGGAGCCGGGGGAGGCATCATATTGGGCTTTGCCAGCACGGCGACTATCGACGGCACGATCAGCGCCAATGGCGCAAGCGGTGGACTAGGAACTGGCCCCAATACAAGCTCAAATGGCGGCGGTGGTGCTGGCGGTTCCATTCGGCTCGTGGTCGTCAGCGCGACCGTTTCGACGCCAATGAGTGCGCAAGCCGGCGCCGGTGGCACTTACTGCTGTGGTAGTACGCAGAACGGCGGCGCCGGCGGAGCCGGGCGCGTCCAAGTGCAGTACTGCCAAAGCTTCTCTGGCTCGTCCAATCCGCCAGCCAATATCCAGTCAATCGTTTGCAGCCCACCCCCCGCCGCCCCGGCGATGCTGCACGCCGCCAGCGGCGGCACGACGACCACCGTGCAGGGCACGCTGACCGCCGCGCCGAACACCACCTACACCGTCGCGCTCTACTCGAACACCACGTGCAGCACATCCGGCGCCGGCGATGTCGCAATCGGCACCCTGACCGCCACCACGGACGCGAGCGGCGCGGTCAAGTTCTCGCAGATCATCAAGACCCTCGTACCGGCCGGCCAGCTCGTCCAGGCGACGGCCGCGGGCCCGTCGAGCGGGCCATCGGCCTTCTCCGGCTGCGTCAGCGTCGTCAACCGCGTGTGTACGGACGAAAGCGTCTGCGACGGGTACACGGACGCCCAGATCATCGCGCTGGGCAAGGATCCGTTCACCTACTGCCACATCATGCGGGCGGACGTGAATGGCGACAGCGTGGTGAACATCTTGGACCTCAGCGCCGTCGCCCAGCACTACGACCAGCTCATCCCGCCAGCACCGGCGCGCCTTGACCAAAACGCCGATGGGGTCATCAACATCCTCGACCTTGCCACTGCGGCTGGCGTGTACCAGCAGTCGATCAGCGCTTGTCCGTGACGAACGCGGGATGCGCTTTGCATGCGGGCACGCTCGCACGCGCGCGGCGCCGACGTTAGGCGCGCGCCAGGTGGACGCAACAAGGGCCGCACGCTGCTGGAGCGTGCGGCCCTCTCCTCATGCGAGGAGCGGCGCGCCGTGCGCAGCTCAGCGCCGCGTCGCCGCACCTCCGCGCACGGCGTACACCTGCGCGCGCGCGAGCCATGCGGGGTCGAAGCGGTCGGCGTCGGTGCCGGTGATCAGCGCCTGGTCGGCGTCGATGGCGGCGAGCACGCTGGCGCGGCGGGCGGCGTCGAGCTCGGAGAGCACGTCGTCGAGCAGGAGCAGCGGGCGGTCGCCCGTGCGCTCGGCCAGCAGGCGCGCCTCGGCGAGGCGCAGCGCGAGGGCGGCGGTGCGCTGCTGGCCGCGCGAGGCGAAGCCGTACGGCCCGTCTGGGGCCGCGGCCGGCTCGCCGCCCATACGGGCCGTCCGGGACGGGCCGTATGGCTGGCCGAGCGTCAGCGACAGGTCGTCGCGGTGCGGGCCCACGAGCGTGACGCCGGCCGCGGCGTCGCGCGCGTGCGTCGCCTCGAGCCGGGCGAGCAGCGCCGCGGCGCCGTCGGCCGGCGCGGCGGCGGCGATGCGCGCGGGCGGCCATCCTTCGACGAAGCGCGGCACGTAGGCGAGGCCGAGGCGCTCGCGCCCGTCGCTGAGGCGCGCGTGCGCCTCGGCCGCGTGGCCGGCGA
>JAKAMA010000116.1 GCA_021813085.1 Chloroflexota bacterium
CGAACGGCCTGATGGTCGGCAAGATGCGCGTGCCGTTCGGCGTCATCGGCGCCATCTACGAAAACCGCCCGAACGTCACCGTCGACATCGCCTCGCTCTGCCTGAAGGCCGGCAGCGCCTCGATCCTGCGCGGCGGCAAGGAGGCGCTCCAGTCGAACATCATCCTTGGCCGCATCATCAAGGAGGCGCTGCACGCCGCCGGTGCGCCCGCGGGCGCCGTCCAGGTCATCGAATCCAGCGACCGCGCCATCGTCAGCGAGATGCTGGCGATGAAGCAGTACATCGACCTCATCGTCCCGCGCGGCGGCGAGGAGCTGATCCGCTTCGTCGAGAAGCACGCGTCGATGCCGGTGCTGATCGGCGGCATCGGCGTCTGCCACACGTACGTGGACCGCGACGCCGACCTCGAGAAGGCGCGCGACATCGTGGTCAACGCCAAGACGCGCCGCTACAGCATCTGCAACGCGCTCGATACGCTCGTCGTCCACGCCGATGTCGCGCCGCGCTTCCTGCCGATGGTCGCGGCCGCGCTTGCCGACAAGGGCGTGGAGCTGCGCTGCGACGAGCGCGCGTTCGCTCTGCTCGAAGGCAGCGAGCGCGTCGCGCGCGCGACGGACGCCGACTTCGGCAAGGAGTTCCTGGCGCTCGTCGCGTCCGTCAAGGTCGTCGACTCCTACGAGGACGCGCTGGACTTCCTGTACCGCCACAGCAGCGGCCACTCCGACGCCATCGTTACCGAGGACTACACGACGGCGATGCGCTTCCTGCGTGAGATGGACACGGCCGTCTGCTACGTGAACGCGAGCACGCAGTTCACCGACGGCGCGCAGTTCGGGCTCGGTGCGGAGATCATCGACGCCACGCAGAAGTCGCACGCCCGCGGCCCCGTCGGCCTGCGCGAGATCTGCACCTACAAGTGGATCGTCTTCGGCAACGGCCAGGTCAGGCCGGCATAGCGTTGCGCCGCCGCTCGCGCGTCCGCAGCACGAGCGTGTCGCCGTCGCGAGAGAGCATCGGCACGGACTCGAACACGTCGAGCTGCGACGCGCACCAGAGGTCCTGCTCGAAGCCCAGGCCGAGCAGCGCGCGGCCATGCGCGGACTGGCGCAACGCCCGCATGGCATCACCGCGGTACCAGCGCCAGAGGTGGTACGCCGCCCACGCCTCGTCGCTCATGGCGACCGTCTCGTCGGCCTGGCGCACGGCCTCGACGATTGCCCCCGCCGCCGCGCTGTCTTCGAGGCTGAACGCCGTGCCGCGCTCGCTGCCGGCGCAGACCAGCGCGACATCGAGCTTGCGGCGCGCGGCCTCGTCGAGCAGACGCCGCGCGGCTGCCCGGCGGTTGACCAGCGCGGCAACGGCGACGACCGGCGCCGCCGCGGCGGCCGCGACCGCCCGCGTGCCGTTCGTGGTGAACACCACCGCCGACTTCCCCTTGAGCGAGAGGCCCGCGAACTCGGCCGGCGAGTTGCCGTAGTCGAAGCCTGGCACCGGCGCCGACTTCACCTCCCCGCAGAGGAGCGAGAAGTTGCGCAACGCGAGTTGCCGCGCGTCGCGCAGCGTCCCGGCGACGATCGCCCGCAGGAGCCCGCGCTCGAACATCGTCACCAGCGACGACGACGCGCGCAGCACATCCACCACCCCGACGGCGTGGTCGGCAGGCGCGCGCAGCAGCGCGGGCGTCAGCGCGACGGTGATCCGCATGACCCGAGCCTACGCCGCCACGCGCCGTCCGTCGAGACGCCGCGTCAAGTCCGGCAGCAGTTCGCACGAGGAAGGTGCGCGCCGACGTCAAGTTGACATCCGCGCCCGCGGCGTCCGTCACCACTCTCCGCCCTCCGGCATCCGTCAGTCATCGCATATGCTGCGAGCATGCGGTTCTGCATCGGCTCCGATGCGGCGGGTGAGACGCCCGACGCCATCGCGCGGACCCTGCGCGAGCACGGGCACGAGGTGACGCTCTGCGGCGCGCTAGCAGGCGGCGAGGGCGGCTGGGCGGACATCGCCCGCGACGTCGCGTCGCGGGTCGCGCGCGGTCGCGCTGACCAGGGCGTGCTGTGCTGCTGGACGGGCACCGGCGTCTCGATCGCCGCCAACAAGGTCTCGGGCATCCGCGCCGCCCTCTGCGCCGACGCCGAGACGGCACGCGGCGCCCGCGCCTGGAACGACGCGAACGTCCTCTGCCTGAGCCTGCGCACCACGACACCCGCACTCGCACGCGAGATTATCGACGCCTGGCTCGCCACCGGACCCGACGGCACGGAGACGGAGCAGATCGCCCGCATCGAGCGCTGAGCTCCTGCTTACGCCCGCTGGCCCGATGCGATCGCCCCCGCTACGCTACCCGCATGGAGATCACCTGGCTTGGACACGCCTGTTTCCGCATCCGCGCGAAGGAAGCGACGGTCGTCACCGACCCCTGCGACAAGTCGACGGGGTACAGCCTCGGCCGGCCGGCCGCGGACATCGTCACCGTGAGCATCCACGACCGCGCGCATGACTACGCCGAGGGCGTCGCCGGCTCCCCGCGCGTGATCGACGGCCCGGGCGAGTTCGAGATCGCGCACGCGTCGATCGTCGGCATCACCACGTACCGCGGCAGGGGACGGCAGATCGAGTCGGGCCGCAACGTCGCGTACGTGATCGAACTGGAGGACCTGCGCATCGGCCATCTCGGCGGCATCGGACACGTGCCGACGTCCGACCAGCTCGAAGAGATGAGCAACGTCGATGTCCTGCTCGTGCCGGTAGGCGGCGGCGAATCGCTCGACGCCTCGCTCGCGGCCGAAACGGTCAGCCTCATCGAACCGAAGCTCGTCATCCCGATGCACTACAAGACGGACATCGAGAAGACGAAGCTCGACCCGGTCGACCGCTTCCTGAAGGAGATGGGCGCCACGGCGACCCAGCCCCAGGCCAAGCTCTCCGTCACCCGCAGCTCGCTGCCTGGCGAGACACAGGTGCTGGTGCTCGAGGTCAAGCGCTAGGCAGCCTGCCCAGACCGTAGCTGTGCAGCTTCGGCTCCCGTCCTCCGCATGCGCACCGGGCCCCGGGACATCCGCACCCGAGCACCGCGTGTGACCCGCGCGCATCGCATTGCGATACGACCCATCTTTTTTGACATCGGCAATCATTTGGTGCCCAAAACCGTTGCATGAGTACCCTCAAAGAGTAGGATAATCCCACCGTTGGCCGAGGGTCCGCTCGGCATGGGCCGGAATCGAGGTACGTGTGGTCGTGGTACGTGCCGGCGCGCTCATCCTGCTGGTCATCAGCGGCATCGTGGCCGGCGGCTCGCCCGGCTCCCTGCAGGGTGCCCGGCTGCCGGCCGGCGTGGCGTTGGCGCCGCCAACCACCGCCACACCCATGGTGGCCACCGGCGGCGGGCACACCTGTGCGCTCAACAGCAACGGCGCCGTGCGCTGCTGGGGCGCAAACCACGACGGACAGCTCGGCGACGGCACGACCATCAGTCATCAGCGCCCGGCCCTGGTCGCCGGCCTGAGCAGCGGCGTCACGGCGATCGCCGCCGGCTTCTCGCACACCTGCGCGCTGACCACCGCCGGCGGCGTCAAGTGCTGGGGCACCAACGCCGATGGCGAGCTCGGCGACTTCACCCAGGTCGAGCGCACGACACCGGTCGATGTGATCAACCTGACGAGCGGCGTTGTCGCGATCTCCGCCGGCGACCGCCACACCTGCGCGCTGCTGGCGACGGGCGGCGTGGCGTGCTGGGGCTACAACGTTTACGGCGAAGTCGGCAACGGCACCAGCGGCAACCTCTGGCTCGGCGCCGTCGACGTCTGCGCGAGCGGCTCCGGCATCGGCTGCGCCGGCGGCGCGCCGCTGACCGGGATGGCGTCGATGTCGGCGGGCGGCATCAACACCTGCGCCGTGACGACGGCCGGCGCGCTGAAGTGCTGGGGCGGCAACTACAGCGGCCAACTCGGGCAGGGCTTCGCGCCGGACAGCCCGCTTCCGCCGGGCGGCATCTGTCCGACGTCCGCGGAGCCGAACGCCAGCTGCGTCTCGCTTCCGGCCGACGTGCCGAGCCTGCAGAGCGGGATCGCGGCGGTGGACGCGGGCCAAATCACCTGCGCGCTGACGACGGCCGGCGGCGTGAAGTGCTGGGGGTACAACTACTGGGGCGACGTCGGGGACGGCACGCGCACCACGCTCCCCGGCGATGCCCCGAACTACGCCGTCTCAACGCCCGTGGACGTGACGGGGCTGGCCAGCGGCGTCGACGCGGTCTCTCGCCCCTGCGCGCTGCTCGCCTCGGGCGGCGTCAAGTGCTGGGGCGATAACGCCTACGGGCAGATCGGCGACGGGACGACCGCCATCCGCACCACTCCCGTGGACGTGTTCGGGCTTAGCAGCGGCGTTGCCTCGATAAGCGGCGGGGGACACGCTTGCGTCGTCATGGCCGCTGGCGGCCTCAAGTGCTGGGGGCAGAACGGCGCGGGGCAGCTCGGGGCACCCACCACAGAGACGTGCGCCTTCGGGGCTCCCTGCAGCACCGTGCCCGTGGACGTCCAGCAGTGCATGATCTGCGTCGAGGGTTTGACCTTCGAGCACCAGGTCTACCCGGACGAGGTCAACTGGGCGCCGGTCGGCGCCGAGGGGACGGTCGATGGCAACCAGGTGCGGATTAACGCGACGCTCCGGAACCAGGCGGGGACCGATCAGCCCGTCACGCTCGAGTTCCGCGACGTGGACACGGGGGCGCTCCTGCCCGGCGCGTCGATCGACGGCACGGTCCCGGCGTCGGGCGAGCTACCCGTCACCTACGTCTGGAATACGGACGGTTTCGCCTGGGACGGCGGGGCCGCGCGCAGCCCGCGGCACGTGCGCGTCACCGTCCTGCAGGGCAGCACCACGGCGGACACGGACATCCGCAGCATCAAGATCGTGCCGAAGCCCGTCGTGCTGGTGCACGGATGGAACAGCAATTACGGCACCTGGGCGTCCTATCAGGGATTCCTGACGTCGGTCAGCCCCGACTGGAAGGCCTTCGCCGTCGGCGATCTCCAGGCCCCCGGCGTCATGAACACAGGCTCGATGTCCCACCCCTTCACGCTGACCAACACCATCGACCAGAACGCGATCGAGATGTCGCATTACGTGCAAGGTGTCCGGCAGAAGCTGAACGCCTGGCACGTGGACGTCGTCGCGCACTCGATGGGCGGGCTCATCTCGCGCGACTACATCCAGTACTGGATGCCGCCCGACGCATACGGCAGGCCGATCATCGACCATCTCGTCATGCTCGGCACGCCGAATCAGGGCACATCCTGCGCGGACCTCGGCGCGGTCGTGCTCGGCCCGCTGGGCAGCGGCGCGTTCCTCTTCCCGGCAACCCTGCAGCTCACCAAGACGTACCTCGCCATCTTCAACCAGCAGGTGACGAACCGCCGCGGCGTGAAGTTCTCGATCTCCGCGGGCGATCCGATCCCCATCACCTGCCTCGAGGGCCCGGGCGACGAGATCGTCCCGTACCAAAGCGCTCTCATGCTCGACCCGCTGCCCGGGACAGCCATCACCGACGCGGAGTCGCGCTCGATCCTGCATCACCACATGCCGGGCGACCCGGACCAGTTCAGCCAGTTCGTGAAGCCCCGGCTCACCGGCGTCCTGCCGGCGCCCGCGGCAGCGTCGGCCGCTGGAGCGCACGCGTCCGCACGAGCTGTCGCCGCCATTGCTCCGCCGCCCGTCGTGGCGCCGCAGATCCTGGCGGGAGTCGCCGTCGAGGTCGCTGCCTCCGGGACGGCGGACGTGCCGTTCACCGTGAGCGATGGCACGCGCATCGGTGTGACCCTGTTGGCCGCGTCCTCGGTGACGACGGAGCTGCGCGACCCAGTGGGTACGGTCGTCGCCTCGGTCGCTGCCGACAGCGACGCCGCGCAGGCGGGGCTGCGCACGCTCACGGCCGACGCACCGGCGCCGGGCGCCTGGACGCTGCACCTCGTGAACACAGACAGCGCCGCGCCGGCGACCATCGGCGGCTCAGCCTGGGTCGCCGGCAGCGCGCTCCAACTCGTGCTCACGCCGCCGGCGCCGAACCCCGACGGCTCTGTCCCGCTCACGGCCACGCTCACCAACGGAGGCAGCGCGGTGACGGGCGCCACCATCACGGCGACGCTCACCGGCGCCGACGGGCCGCACGGCCCGGCGACGCTGCTCGATGACGGGCTGCACGGCGACGGCGCGGACGGCGACGGGATCTACGGCGGCACGACGGCCGCGCTTGCTCCCGGGCTCTACGGCGTCGCGGTACAGGCCGCAGCCCCCGGTGCCTCGCGGTTCACAACCGGCGCCGTCGAGATCGCGAGCGTGGCTGCCACACCCACGCCGACTGCCAGCGCGACGCCGACCACCACCTCGACCGACACCGCGACCGCCACACCCACGGCGACGGACACGCCCACCGCCGTGCCGACCGCGACGGACACGCCTACAGCCATGCCAACGGCGACGGACACCCCGGCCGCCACCAGCACGGCGACCGCGGCGGCCACCGACACCGCTACGGCGACGCCAACCGGCACACCGGCCGTGACCCTTACACCCACGCCCAGCAACACCCCGACAGCGACATCGACGCCGGGCGGCGGTGCCGCTACCTTCACGGTCACGAATACGAACGACAGTGGTGTCGGCTCCCTGCGGCAGGCAATTCTCGCCGCGAATGCCGCAGCCGGATCCGACACGATCGTCTTCGACGCTGCCGTAACCGGGACCATCCTCCTTAGGAGTGGCCAGTTGTCGATCACGAATGACGTTTCGATCGTCGGCCCCGGCACGGGCGTGTTGACGGTGAGCGGAAACAACGCTTCCCGCGTCTTCGTTGTGAATGCGGGCGTCACTGTCGCGATTTCGGGCCTCACCATTGTCGGCGGAGACGGCGGCGGCGGAGACGGCGGCGGCGTCTTCAACGCGGGAACGCTGACCGTGTCAGCGAGCATCCTATCCGGCAACGTGGCCCAACTTGGCGGCGGCATCGGCAACGGCAGCGGCGGTACGCTCACGGTCTCGGACAGCATCCTGACCGGAAACTCCGGGGCTGCTACATCCGGTCCGGGCGGCGCCATCTCGAACTTCGGCGTGTTGACCGTCATCGATAGCACCATCTCCGGCAACTCCTCGTTGGGCGGCAACGGCGGTGGCGCCATCTTCAGTTTCGGCACGGCGACGGTTTCCGGCAGCACCATCTCCGGCAATTCCGCTGCCGGCTCCGGCGGCGGCATCTACAACCAGGGCGCGTTGTCCGTCGTGAATAGCACCTTCGCCGGCAACGCCGCGGGTGGCAACGGCGGTTCGATTCTCAACTTCACGGGCACGG
>JAKAMA010000117.1 GCA_021813085.1 Chloroflexota bacterium
CCGCCGCGGCCTCGTCCTCCCGTGGGTCGTCGTGCCGGTCGCGTCCTCCGTGCTCCTCGGCGCCTTCATCGGCACGATGCTCATGGAGCGCATGTCGAACGCGCGCGTCCGCCAGGTGTTCGCCGTGGCGCTCGCCGTCATCGGCCTGGAGATGCTGTCGCGCGGGCTGGGGCTGCCGCTATGAGAGATTCCGTCGACGCGCCGATGCCCCCGGGTCCGCCCCTGCGCCACGAAGCCATCTCGATCGAGGCGGCGTCGAGCTGGGTGCTGCGCGTAGGCGTCGTCACGAGCGTCGTCGTGATGCTCGCCGGCCTCGTCATCGGCCTCGTCCGCAACACCGTCAGCGTCTACGAGATCGAGCACCGCGCGTTCGGCGACCACCCGACGGCGCTGTGGCGCGGCGTCACGTCCGGCAGTGGCTTCGCCATCATGGAGGTGGGCCTCTTCCTGCTCGTGCTCACGCCGATCGTCCGCGTCGCCACGGCGATGCTGCTCTTCGCGATCGAAGACCGCGACTGGATCTACACCGTTGTCACGTTCTTCGTGCTCGTCATGACGCTGGCGGCGCTGCTGCTTCTCCGCTGACGCCTGCGACCTGCGAGCTGCGACCGATCAGCGGTCCGCCCAGGCCACCCGCTCGTCGATGCGCCGCCGCACCCCGTACTCGACCGGCTTGAAGCCGCTCGACTGCCAGAACTTCGCGCCCTGCAGGTTCGGCGCCGCGAAGTGCAGGCCGATGTGCTCGTACCCCTGCTCGCGCGCCCACGCCGCTGCCCGCGACAACAGCGCCGTGCCGACGCCGCCAGCGCGCGCCTCCTGCGTCACGATGCCCTGGTAGAGGTAGATCGTCCTCTCCGGCACTGTCATCGCCGTCAGGAACGCCGGCTGCATGAAGGTGTCCATGCCGACCGGGCGCCCGTCTTCGTACGCGATCCAGTGCGCGTTCGCGGCGTCCGCCAGCAGGCCCGCGTTCATGTCGTGGCTCGCGGGGTCGGTCTCACGCAGATACGGCCAGTAGATCGGCGACCGCGCGTGGTGCAGGTTCAGCTCCTCGGCGAGTGCGAAGACGACCGACGCGTCCTCACTGCTCGCCTGATGCACCTCCACGTCCGCCGCGCGCCGCTCTGTCGGCCCGACGCCGCGGATCGCCGCCACGGAGTGCCGCCCGAACGACAGCGACGCGAACGCCTCGCCCACCGCCGCGTCCGTCGGCGCGATGCCGGCGATGTGCTCGAAGTATCCGCGCTCGACGAAATGGTCCGCCAGCGCCGCGTACATCTCCCGGTACAGGTCGTACTCCGCCCCCGCCTTCGCCGCGTGCGACGGGTAGTTGATCGCCACGCTGCGCGGCGGGAAGAACGATGCCAGGAAGTGCGTCGGCGGGAAGAGCTGCGGCGCCCCGATCATGAAGCCCACGACCTCGCCACCGTCCTTCGCGGCCACGCCGTGCCAGCCAGAGTGGTCGAACGCCCCCTCGATGGCGGCGCGGCACGCCGCCGGCACCTCGTACGCCGACGGCAGCAGCGGCTCCCGGCCGCGGTCGCGCGCGTGCCGCTCCGCCAGCAGCACCGCCGCCGCGTCGAGATGGATCTCCGGGTTGAACGTAGCGATCGTCGTGCTCACACTGCGGCGATGATAGCAAACGCCGCTGGCTGGGACATGCGGCCCGCCATCGGCCTCGCTGGTACCATCTCGTGTCTGTCGTTTGCCGTCTCTCGTCCGTCGTTTGATGGCGCCGGATGCCCGCAGCAGTCTTAGCCGCGGCCGTCGCCGCCCGTAGACCAGGAGCTCCCACATGCACGAAGACATCGCCTGGATGCCCGCGACCGAGATGCGCGATGCCATTCGCACCCGCGCGCTCTCGCCCGTCGAGGTGACGCGCGCGCTGCTCGAGCGCATTGACGCGCTGAACCCCGCGCTCAACGCCTTCTGCCTCGTCACGCCGGAGCTGGCGATGGCGTCGGCCCGCCAGGCGGAGGCCGCCGTCATGCGCGGCGAGCGCCTCGGCCCGCTCCACGGCGTCCCCGTGTCGATCAAGGACCTCTTCGACGTGAAGGGACTGCCCACGACCAAAGGCGCGCGCATCTACAAGGACCGCGTCGCCGATGGCTACGAGTACTGCGTCAAGCGCCTGCTCGATGTGGGGGCCGTCCATCTCGGCAAGACGAACACGCCGGAGTTCGGCTTCCTGCCGACGACCGAGAACGAGCTCTTCGGCGCCACCTACAACCCATGGGACATCCGCCGCACGCCCGGCGGCTCCAGCGGCGGCGCCGGCGCGGCGGTCGCCGCCGGCCTCGGGCCGATCGCGCTCGGCAGCGACGGCGGCGGCTCGATCCGCATTCCCGCGTCGTTCTGCGGCATCTTCGGCATCAAGCCCACCTACGGGCGCGTGCCGCGCAACCCCGGCGGCTGGTCGACCTTCACCCACCGCGGCCCGAT
Source organism: Chloroflexota bacterium (assembly GCA_021813085.1). GTDB lineage: Bacteria > Chloroflexota > Dehalococcoidia > DSTF01 > JACRBR01 > JADMII01. The sequence continues at coordinate 2,443 of JAKAMA010000117.1, forward strand.
GGCGCGCACCGTCGCCGACGCGGCGCTGATGCTCGACGTGATGGCCGGCCACGAGCCCGCCGACCCGTTCACGGTCGCCGACTACCCCGGCTCCTTCCTCGCCGAGGTCGAGGGCGGCGTCCGCGGCCTGCGCGTCGCCTGGTCGGCCGACCTTGGCTACGCGCTCGTCGAGCCGGAGGTGCGCGCGGTCTGCGAGCGCGCGGCGCGCCGCTTCGAAGAGCTGGGCTGCACGGTCGAGGAGGCCCATCCCGGATTCGCCAACCCGAACCTCGACCGCACGTTCATCATCCTCGCTGCCACCGGCGACGCCCTCTGGCTCAGCGCCCTCACCGACGAGCAGCGCGAGCAGGTCGGCGCGACCGCGAAGCAGTTCCTCGAGTACGGCGGCAGGGTGAGCGGCGCCGACTACCTGCGCGCCAACGAGCGTCGCATGGCCATCTGGCACGCGACGCAGCGCTTCCACGAGACCTACGACCTGCTGCTGACGCCGACGCTCTCTGTTACGGCGTTCCCGGTCGGCGAGCCGCCGCCGCAAATCGATGGCTCGAACTACGCGCCGCTCGCCTGGTCCCCGTTCACCGCGCCGTTCAACCTGACCGGCCAGCCGGCGGCGTCCGTCCCCTGCGGCTTCGACGCGCAGGGCCTGCCCGTCGGCCTCCACATCGTCGGCCGCGCCTATGAGGACGCGCTCGTCCTCCGCGCCGCCCGCGCCTTCGAGCAGCTCCAGCCCTGGGCCGAGGTGCACCCGCCGCTCGACGCGCTGATGGCCACATGAGTGCTGAGAGCCTTACGATCCTCGTCGATCAGTCGCGCGCGTTTCTCGATCGCCAGTGGGACGCCTTCGAGAGGCAGGACAAGAAGATCGCCGGCCTCTTCGCGCTCGCGACCGGCCGCGCGCAGCGAGTGCCGTCGCGATCGAGGCGTTGCCCTCGTGTTGGACGACGCCTATGCCGGGCGGTGAGCCTCTAACTTCCAACATCTAACCTCCAACATCCCGCCGCCCCACCCGCCTCCCGCCTCCCGCACACGCGCCGTACACTCACCCCATGCCCGGCTACATCCTCGCCCTCGACCAGGGCACCTCATCGTCCCGCGCCGTCCTCTTCGACCGCGCCGGCAGGCCCGCCGCGCAGGCGGCGCGCGAGTTCCCGCAGATCTATCCGCAGCCCGGCTGGGTCTCGCACGACCCGGAAGCGATCTGGTCGTCGCAGCTCGCCGCCGCCCGCGACGCCATCGCGCAGGCCGGCGTCGGCGCTGGCGACATCGCCGCCGTCGGCATCACCAACCAGCGCGAGACCACTGTCGTCTGGGACCGCCGCACCGGCGCCGCGATCGGCGACGCTGTCGTCTGGCAGTGCCGCCGTACCGCCGGGATCTGCGATGACCTGAAGGCGCGGGGCCTCGAGCCGGAGGTGCGTGCCCGCACAGGCCTGCTCATCGACGCCTACTTCTCCGGCACCAAGGCCCGCTGGCTGCTCGACAACTCCGGCGACCCGGCCGGAACGCAGATGCGCGCCGAGGCCGGCGACCTCGCCTTCGGCACCGTGGACTCATGGCTGGTCCACAAGCTCACCGCCGGCCGCGAGCACGTCATCGACGCCACGAACGCATCCCGCACCATGCTGTACAACCTCCGCGAAGGCCGATGGGACGAGCGCATGACCGCCGAGCTGCGCATCCCGCGCCGCATGCTGCCGCGCGTCGTCGACAGCAGCGGTGTCGTCGCCGAGACCGACGCCGCGATCTTCGGCCGCCCGCTGCCAATCGCGGGCATCGCGGGCGACCAGCAGGCCGCGCTCTTCGGGCAGGCGTGCTTCACCGCCGGCAGCGCGAAAAACACCTACGGCACCGGCTGCTTCATCCTCCAGCACACCGGCGACCGGCCGGTGTTCTCGGAGGGCGGACTGCTGACGACGGTCGCGTCCCGCATCGCCGGTCGCCCGGACGAACCGTACGGCCAGCGCTTCGCGCTCGAAGGCAGCATCTTCATCGCCGGCGCCGCCGTGCAGTGGCTGCGTGACGGACTCGGCATCATCAAGACGGCCGCCGAGAGCGAGCCGCTCGCGGCCTCCGCGCCGTCGAGCGATGGCGTCTACGTCGTCCCCGCCTTCGCCGGCCTCGGCGCGCCACACTGGGACATGTACGCGCGCGGCACGATCGTCGGCATCACGCGCGGCACGACCGCGGCGCACATCGCGCGCGCCACGCTCGAGTCCATCGCGCTGCAGACCCTCGACGTGGTCGAGCTGATGGAGCGCGAGACCGGCGTCGCGATGCCCGAGCTTCACGTCGATGGCGGTGCCGCGGCGAACAGCCTGTTGATGCAGATCCAGGCCGACGTGCTCCAGCGCCCCGTCGTGCGTGCTGCTGTGCAGGAGACCACGGCACTCGGCGCGGCCTGGCTCGCCGGGCTCGCCGTCGGGTTCTGGCGGGACGAGCGCGAACTGGGACAGCTCGCGACGGGCGGGGCACGCTTCGAGCCGCGGATGCGCGCCGGCGAGCGCGCGGCGCTCCTCGCCGGCTGGCGCCGCGCCGTCGAGCGCGCGAAAGGCTGGGCGCAGTGAGGCCGTCGCTCGATGACGTCGCCGGCAGGAGCTTCGATGTCATCGTCATCGGCGGCGGCATCAACGGCGCCGGCATCGCCCGCGAGGCGCAGCTCCGCGGCTACGCCACCCTGCTCGTCGAGCGCGACGACTTCGGTGCCGGCACGACGTCGCGCGCGACGCGGCTCATCCACGGCGGCCTGCGCTACCTCGAGCACGGCGAGTTCGGCCTGGTGTACGAGTCGATCGCCGAGCGTGAAGCGCTCGTGCGCGAGGTGCCGCACCTCGTGCGGCCGCTGCGCCTGCTCCTCCCCGTGTACCTGGGCGACAGGCGTCCGCCGTGGATGGTGCAGGCCGGCCTCGCGATGTACGACCTGCTCTCCTTCCGCCCCGGACGGGGCCCGTTGGGCAAGTCGCTGCCCCGCCACCGCGCGATGCCGCTGCGCGCGCTTGATGCCTACGAGCCCGGGCTCCGGCGCGAGGGCCTGCGTGCCGCGTTTGTCTTTTCCGACGCGCAGGCCGAGTTCCCCGAGCGCCTCGTCGTCGAGGCCGTGCGGGACGTTGTCGATGCTGGCGGCGTCGCGCTGAACCATGTGGCCGCGGACGCGCTGCTCGCGCCCGGCGGGATTCTGCACGGCCTGCGCCTCCGCGAGACGTGCAGTGAGCGCAGCGCGGACGTCTCGGCGAAGGTCGTGGTCAACGCGGCGGGCCCGTGGGTCGACCAGGTGCTCGCGGGCAGCGACGCCGAGCGCCACGAGCGGCTGATCGGCGGCACGAAGGGGAGCCACCTCGTCGCCGAATGGCCGGGTGGCCCCGCGCACGCCATCTTCGCTACCGCTCAGGCCGACGGCCGTCCATTCTTCATCCTGCCCTGGTACCGCTACACCCTCGTCGGCACGACCGACCTGCGCTACGACGGCGACCCTTCGGACGCGCGCGCGACGCCGGCCGAGGTGCGCTACCTGCTCGACGAGGCCTCGCGCCTCTTCCCTCAGACACCGCTCACGCGCGGCGATGTGCTGTATACGTACTCGGGCGTGCGTCCGCTGCCCGCCGCCGACCGCGGCCGGACGGCCCGTCCGGGCGACGAAGCGGCCATCACCCGCCGCCACATCGTCATCGACCACGTCAAGCGCGGCGGCCCCCCCGGCCTGCTCAGCGTCGTCGGCGGCAAGCTCACGACCTACCGCAGCCTCGCCCGCATCGCCATGCTCGCGATCGCGAAGCACGCCCAGCCGTCCGCACCACCTGTCGACCTCACGCAGTTCCCTGCTCCCCCTCTCCCAGCTTGGGAGAGGGGGCGGGTGGGTGAGGGCGACCCGCTCGCGATCTACGGCCCGCGCGCCGCCGAGGTGCGCGCCCTGGCCGACGCCGAAGCGTCGCTGCGCGGGCCGGTCTGCGCACACAACCCGGAGATCCTCGCGCAGGTCGCCTACGCTGTCGCGCGCGAGCACGCCGCCACCCTTGGCGACGTCCTCCTGCGCCGCCTGCCCATCGGCTGGAGCAAGTGCCACGCCCTCGACGGCGCCGAGCGCTGCGCGCAGGTGATGGCACGGCGCCTTGGCTGGGACGACCGCCGCGTCACGGGCGAGGTCGCTGCCTACGAGCGCGAGCTGCGCCGTACCCTCGTGCCGCTCGACGCCATCGGGGCGGGGGACCCATGACCAACACCTACTGGGACGCCGCAACGTACGACCGGATCGGCACACCGATGCGCCGCTGGGCGCAGCAGGTCATCGACGACCTGCACCTGCGCGGGGACGAGACCGTGCTCGATGCCGGCTGCGGCGCCGGCTCCGTCACACTCGACCTGCTCGCCAAGCTCCCCAGCGGCCGCATCTACGCCGTCGACGCCTCGCCGGAGATGATCGCGGCGCTCACACGAGCGCTCGACGAGCGCGGCGTCACGACCGTTGTCCCCGTCCTCGCGAGCCTTACGGACTTCACGCTGCCGGAGCAGGTCGACGCCATCTTCTCGAACGCTGTGTTCCACTGGATCCCCGACGATGCGGCGCTCTTCGGCGCGCTGTTCCGCGCGACGAAGCCTGGCGGGAGGCTGCGCGCGCAGTGCGGCGGCTACGGCAATAACGCGCACGTGCTGGCATCCGTCGCGGCCGTGCGCGAGCGGGCGCCGTTCGCCGAGCATCTCACGGGGTTCACCGATACCAAGACCTACCGCACGCCGGAGCGCGCGACCGCCTCGCTCGAGCGTGCAGGCTGGCACGACGTGCGCGCGTCGCTCTTCGCCGCGCCCATCCCGTTCGAGCGCGAGGACGATGCCGCGCTGTACGTGCGGACCATCCTGCTGCGTGACCACGTCGCCCGCCTGCCCGCGGATTTGC
>JAKAMA010000118.1 GCA_021813085.1 Chloroflexota bacterium
ATCAGCATACGGAACCGTGAGAATACGCGACAGGACACCGGCCCGCGGCCTTTGCCGCCGCTGCGGGCGGTCCTACACTCGACGTGATGCCGGACGCCCCCGACCGCCAGCTCAGCGCGCTGATCCGCCAGCTCGACCTCGAGCGGCTGGACCAGGACCTCTTCCTCGGCGACCCCGGCAAGGGCGAGGGGCGGCTGTTCGGCGGGCTCGTCGCCGCCCAGTCGGTCGTCGCCGCCTATCGCACCGTGCCGGCGGAGGACGCGGCGTTGCACTCGCTGCACGCCTACTTCCTGCGGCCGGGCAGGCACGCGGTGCCGATCCGCTACGTCGTCTACCGCATCCGCGACGGCCGCACGTTCACGACGCGCGACGTCGTCGCCTATCAGTCCGGCGAGGCGATCTTCAACCTGTCGTCGAGCTTCGCGCGGCCCGAGCCGGGCGCCTCGCGCCAGGAGCCGATGCCGGCCGTGCCGGACCCCGACGGCTTGCCCGAGTGGCAGTTCATGCGCGCCCGCAATGAGCAGGAGCGGCGCATGATGGACCGCTGGCATGACAGCCCGATCGAGATGCGCTCGTGCGACGCCGCGGACGCGCCGCCGGCGGAAGCGTCGCCGCGGCGGCGGGTATGGATGCGCACGCGCGGCGCGCTGCCGGACGACCCGGTGCTGCACGCCGCCGTGCTCGCCTACGCCAGCGACCGCGGGCTCATGCAGACCGCGCGCCGCGCGCAGGAGTGGACGGCGCGCCCGGCGATGTCCGCGAGTATCGACCACGCGCTCTGGTTCCACCGGCCGCCGCGCTTCGACGGCTGGGTGCTGTACACGAGCGAGAGCCCCGTCGCCCACGCCGCCCGCGCGCTGATCTTCGGGCAGATGCACAGCGCGGACGGCACGCGCATCGCGTCGGTCGCGCAGGAGGGCCTGGTGCGGATGGCGCGCGAGGGCGCGGGCGGGGGCGCAGCCGCGCGCTGACCGGAGCTATCGGGCGACGGACGACGAACAGCAGACAACAGACAGCAGACGACAGACGACAGACGACAGACGCGGGGTTGCGCCGGCGCAGGCGGACCCGTCCAGACGTCCTCCTGCGCCTCCATCTTCCACCCTCTACCTTCCACCCTCCGCGGCCGCTCGGCGCCGCACGGCTGGCAGCCACAGCCCCGCATCTGCTACGATAGCGCGCGGGAATTAGATGAAGCGCCTACGCTGAACAGCAAAAGGGACTGCCCATGCTCGTGCTCGGCCTCTTCGTCGGCGTGCTGATCGGGAGCGGGGTCGGCGCCTACGCCGCCTGGAACGTGGCGCGGGCGCGCGGACAGCGCGAGGTGGCGGAGATCGCCGGCAAGTCCGCCGCCGATATCGCCGCCACGGGCGCGCGCCTCGACGAGTGGTCGAAGCAGATCGCCCGCCTCGAGCAGGAGCTGGCGCAGCGCACCCGCGAGGTCGATGCGGCTCTCGCCGAGTCCTCGGCGGCACTCCAGGAGCGCGCCGGGATCGCCGCCGAGCTGGAGGCCGAGCGGAAGGCCAGCGCGGAGAAGCTGGCGCTGCTGCAGCACGCGGAGACGAAGCTGCGGGAGGCGTTCGAAGCCCTCTCGGCCGAGGCGCTGCGTCGCAACAACCAGTCGTTCCTCGAGCTGGCGAAGTCCTCGCTCGGCGAGTTCCAGCAGGCGGCGACGGGCGACCTCGACAGACGGCAGACGGCGATCGGCGAACTGGTGAAGCCGATCCGCGAGTCGCTCGAGAAGGTGGACGGCAAGCTCCAGGCCGTCGAGCGGGCGCGCGGCGAGGCGTACGCCGAGCTGCGCGAGCAGGTGCGCGCGCTGGGGACGACGCAGCAGCGCCTCGAGTCGGAGACGGCGAACCTGGTGAAGGCGCTGCGCACGCCAAACGTGCGCGGCCGCTGGGGCGAGATCCAGCTCCGGCGCGTCGTCGAGCTGGCGGGCATGCTCGACCACTGCGACTTCCGCGAGCAACAGACGGTCTCGACGGACGACGGGCGCTTCCGCCCGGACGTCGTCGTGCAGCTCCCCGGCCGGAAGCAGGTCGTCGTCGACGCGAAGGCGCCGCTGATGTCGTACCTGCAGGCACTCGATGCAACGGACGACGCGTCGCGCGACGCGCTGTACCGGGATCACGCCCGCCAGGTGCGGGAGCACGTCACGCGCCTCAGCAGCAAGGCCTACTGGGCGCAGTTCGAGGCGACGCCGGAGCTGGTGATCATGTTCCTGCCGGGCGAGACGTTCTACAGCGCCGCGCTGCAGTACGACCCCGGCCTGATCGAGTTCGGCGTCGAGCAGCGCGTGCTCATCGCCAGCCCGACGACGCTGATCGGCCTGCTGCGCTCGGTGGCGTACGGCTGGCGGCAGGAGCAGATCGCGGAGAACGCGCAGCAGATCAGCAAGCTCGGGCGCGACCTCTACGAGCGGTTGCTCAAGCTGGCGGAGCACTTCGACGACATCCGGAAGGGGCTCGACCGCACGGTCGACGCCTACAACCGCGCCGTCGGCTCGTTCGAGGGGCGCGTGCTGGTGGCCGGGCGGCGCTTCAAGGAGCTGGGGGCGACGCCGCTCGGCGAGCTGCCGGAGGCCGCCGTGGTGGACCGCGCGCCGCGGGCGCTCGAGGCGCCGCCCGCGCTCATCGACGCCGGCCGCGAGCCGCCGGACGAGGCGGCGACGCCGCCGGTGTATCTGACCATGTCAAGCGAACAGTGAACTCGTGGCTAATTGCGACGAAACTGATCACGTAGCGGAAACAGGTCGAACGACGCCCAACAACTTGTGGCGAGGTCGACACCAATAGGCGGGAACCCGGCCTGAATGGTCTTCCGTCCCTTCGCGTCGAGAAACGTGACGGCAGGGACCAGATCGCGGTCGGACGACACCACAACTCCGACGTCGTGCGCGTCCTCCCAGGCAAGCCTGATCATGTCTGTGACGAGGGCGGTATCCACGCCTTTCTCGATGGTGGCCTTGATCCGCGCATTGCAGTGAGGGCAGTTCACAATTGCTTGGTGGCAGCTCGGGCAGGTCGGCGGCTTCTTCGGCTGCCGCTCAAGGCAGACGACTTGTAATCCGGGCTGCCGGTCAAGCCAGGTGGTTAGCCAGCGATGTTGCTTCGGTCCATCGACAGCGCCCAGATTGTACGACGCGTAGATGATGGATCCCTCGTAGGCATAATCGGTCACACCCAGCACGCGTGCGGCATTCTCGGTGATGACGTTCGGGAGCGCGCGCCAATCGATAGGAAAGCGCGTATCCGCCTCCCCGCGCGCCTTTGCCTCGCGGCCATTGAGTGTGAGCTGAAAATTCCAAAAGTCGATAAACACGCGGATGCGAGTCTTACCGGTGCTTGCAGTTGCCTGCAAAGGGATGGTCATCCTTCACCTCCGCAGTTAGAGCGATCTCGGGCTGTCACAGAAACAATTCAGGGGCTGCGCCGGATCGGCGCATCCCCTGGGGCCTGAATAACCGGCAGTCGCCTGCGAGACCGCAGGTCTCGTCAGCCGGTGGGCTTCAATGCGCTCTGTATATCGGCCGCAGCCACATTTGTCAACAGGCTGATCGCACCCGTTGACAACAGTCCGGCGGGCCGCGCGCGATGCGGGGCTCCGAGAACTCGGCGGCGCGCGCCTGAGCGGACGTCCTCTCACGCCGTGCCTCACACCGTCCCGGCGAGCCCGAGGGCGTCGGCGTTCGCCCTGAGCGCCGCGATCACCTCGGCGATGTGCGCGTCCAGGTCGACGCCGAGCTGTTCGGCGCCGTTGCCGTTGATGATGTCGTCGCGGCTGACCTGGCGCGCGAACGCCTTGTCCTTCATCTTCTTGCGCACGGACGGCGGCTCGACCTCGAAGATGCTCTTGTTCGGCCGCACGAGCGCGACGGCGGTGACGAAGCCGGTCAGCTCGTCGACGGCGAACAGGGTCTTCGCCATCGGCGTCTCGCGCGGGACGCCGCTGTAGTCGGCGTGGCCCATGATCGCCGTCGTCACTTCGTCCGGGTAGCCGCGCTCCTTGAGGATCCGGTTGCCTTCGGACGGATGCCCCTCGGCCGTCGGCCAGCGCTCGTAGTCGAAGTCGTGCAGCAGTCCCGTGATCCCCCACACATCCTCGTCCTCGCCGTGCTTACGGGCGAAGTGGCGCATCACCGTCTCGACGGCGAGGCCGTGCTTACGCAGGCCCTCGGTCTGGGTGTACTCGCAGAGCAGCGCCCACGCTGATTCGCGGTCCATCGTCGCCTCCCGCTTCGTGCCGTTGTCCCGCCGCCATGATACGCGGAGCGGGCGGCTGGCGCGGGACGGGAGGTCCGCGGCTATGGCGGATCGTTGCTCTTGCGCGTCATGGCGCGTGACGGGCGGACCCGGACGGGTCCTTACGGGGGCGGCGGACGCGCGTACGCGTGTCCGGGGATCCTCTCGGGTTGCACGGGACGGAGCTGAAGCTCCGGGGCGAGATCTTGAACGCCCGCGTTAGCTGACCGGGGTGCCGATGGCGTGGCCGCAGGCGGCGCAGAACTTCGCTGCGGCGACGTTGCGGGCGCCGCACTCGCCGCAGAAGACCGTGTCGGACGCCGCATCGATGGATGCGGGCGGCGCCGCGCCGTTCAGCGCGGCCTTCGCCTCTTCTTCGGGATCCTTCGTGGCCTTACGGAACTCCTTGATGCTGCGGCCGACGGCGCCGCCAACTTCAGGCAGCCTGCCGGCACCGAAGATCAGGATCACGATGACGAGGATGATGATCAGCTCGGGGATGCCGAGGGGGCCAATACCGGGGCCAAGCAGTTGCACGATTAGGGCCCTCCGATGAAGCCTGCCTCAGCGTATCAAGTGCCCGGCGATGGTTGCAAGGCGCTGTCCGGCACCCGCTGGCCGGCGGTGGACTGCCGGAGGAACTCATCGATCGCGCGGTTGCAGGCCTCAGGCTGCTCTTCGAGCAGCATGTGTCCGGCGCCTTCGATGACGGCGAGCCGCGCCTGCGGCAGGTCGCGGCGTATCTCCTGCGCGACGTGCAGCGGCACGAGGCGGTCGTCGGCGCCCCAGAGCAGCAGCACCGGCATCCGCACCTTCGACAGGTCGGCCGGCGCGTCGCGGCGGTGGTCGCGCATCATCGCCAGCAGCCCGTCCAGCGAGCCGCGGAGCCGCAGCGGCCGCAGGTAGGCGTCGCGCACCGCATCGTCGAGCTTCGTGCGGTCGTGGAAGGAGAGCGTGAGCATGCGCGACGCGGTGAGCGCGGCGATCGCGGGCGCGAACGGCCGCACGAACGGCGCCGGCAGCCACACCCTCGCGCGGGCGACGGGCCGCACCGAGCCGACGAGCACCAGCGCGTCGACCGCCTCCGGGTACGCCGCGGCGAAGCGCTGGACGACGGCGCCACCCATCGAGTGGCCGACGAACGCCGCGTGCGTGACGCCGAGCTGGTCGAGCAGCCGCCTGAGCATGCGCACCTGGTCCGTGGCCGAGAGGCCTGCGTCGGCGCGGCGCTCGCTGTAACCGAAGCCTTTGAGGTCCACGGCGATCACCCGCCGGTCCTGCGAGAGCGCCGGGATCTGGTGGCGGTAGGAGTACGTGCTGCCGCCGAATCCGTGCACCAGCACGATCGCGGGGCCCTCGCCCTGGTCGATGTAGTGCACCCCATAACCGTCGATGTCGATGACGCGGCCCGGCTTGACGACATCGCGCCACTCCAGATCCTCGCGCAGCCCTGCGCGCCGCAGCGCGAGCGCGCCCGCGGCGACCGCGCCGACACCCAGGATTGCCACCGTGCGCTTCTTCATGGGGCACCTCGCTTCTTTCACGCCCGATCATACTGCGTTGAAGATGGAGTCGCCCATGGTTGGACATCGGACGTACCAAGGCAGGGGCACAAGGCCTTGTGCCCCTACGGGTCGTCGGACACTGGGCGCACAAACGCTGGGGGGAACCAGGCGTTATGCCCGCACGCGTCGAGCGCGGTGGCGCCTCGCCAGTGCGGGGCAGCGTAGGCCCCGGTACCGGCCGCCTATGCACGGCGGAGATTGATCGCCCATCGGGCAGTGGTACCATGCAGGCGATGCCGGAACGCGACGAAGTCCAGGCCGACCGCTGGGACGCTATCCGCGGCAGGATGGCGGGCCGCCTGCGCAGCATGCGCGGGAGCGGTCGCTCGCAGGCGCAGCTCGCCTGGGAGCTCGATGAGCTGGGCTTCCACATCAGCCAGAGCATGGTCTCGCGCTACGAGCAGGGGCTCGGCGAGGTGCCGCTCAGCCTCGAGCGCATCGTTGGCTGGGCGATCTGCTGCGACGCGCTCGGCTCCGAGCACCTGCGCGAGCTGCTCGAGGTCGCGGGCTACGCCCTGCCGTTCACGCGCGGCGACATGAAGCAGTTCGACGACCTGCTCCGCCGTTACCGCGCCCTGTCGCGCGCCGACCAGATCGTCCTCCGCCGCCGCATGCTCTGGCACCTGCTGGGGCTACAGCCGCGCAACCGGAGGGATCGCCCGCAATGACGCAACTGGCACTCAGCGCCGACACGCGCCATCAGTTGCGCGACCGGCTCCGCTTCCTGCCGCGGGGGGGAGATGCGCACCTGCAGACGCTGCGCCTGCGCGCGCTGCTCGAAGAGCTGGGTGTCCACTGCGACGACTCCATCGACCTCCACGAGCTCGACGCGGTGCTGATCGCGTCGGCGCGCGGGACCGAGGCGCTGGTCGCCGCGCGGCTCGGTGAAGAACAACGTCACGTCGCCTACGCCCGCCTCGTCGCGCGGCTGCTCGTGTCCGACATCCACGCGCCGATCGACGCCAAGATGGAGTTCACGGGCCCCTCCAACGCGCGTACCACGCGCGAACGCGAGGAAGAGGCCATCGTGCTCGGCCTTGCGCGGGCGCTCGTCCGCGGCCGGCTCGACACCGCGCCACGTCCGCTCTACGACGACGTGCCCAAGCTCACGCTCGCGTTCACGCCACGCTCCGCGGCGCGCTCGACGCTGGGCGGCCTGCACCGCTGGAGCGTGCTCTGGTACAAGCGGTCGGACCTGTACCGCCGCCTGCGCGCCCGCCGCCGCGTCAGCGAGGCGATCGGCCGCATCTGCGTCGCGCTCGACCCCGGGCCGCCGCTGGTGGCGTAGGCCACCGACGCACCCCGGCGACTGGACGCTCGCGGCCGCATCGCGCATCCTCGTACCGCACGATCTCTGGCATCCCCACCGCTCACCGCGGATCTCCATGACAGGAGCCGACCATGCAGAAACCCGCACTCTCCCTGGCCGCGGTGCCCGGCCGGCGCCGCTCCACCGTCGCGCTCGCGCAGGAGATCGAGAAGCGCGGCTACAGCGGCATCTAC
>JAKAMA010000119.1 GCA_021813085.1 Chloroflexota bacterium
CCGCGACCTCCGGCGCCGGCTTCGACGCGTTGCCGCCCTCGTTGAGCCAGCGCTCGAGCCGCGCCGGGTCGCCGTTGGTCCCCAGGTCGAGCATCGACGCCAGGGTCTCGCGCCAGGCGCGCTTCGCCGACGTGAGCGGCACCCGGTCCTGCGGGCGCCGCGGCCCGGCGATGCTCGGCTCGACGTCCCCCAGATCCAGCTCGACGGTATCCGTGAACTCCGGCGCGGGCGTGTCGTCGGTACGGAACAGCCCCTGCTCCTTCGTGTACGCCTCGACGAGCCGCACGAGCGGCTCCGGGCGCCCGGTGAAGCGCAGGTACGCCAGCGTCTCCGCGTCGCACGGGAAGAAGCCCGCGGTGGCGCCGTACTCCGGCGCCATGTTGCCGATCGTCGCGCGGTCCGGCAGCGCCAGCGACGACAGCCCGCTGCCGTAGAACTCGACGAACTTGCCGACGACGCCCTTCTTCCGCAGCAGTTCGGTCACGGTCAGCACGAGGTCGGTCGCCGTCGCGCCCTCGGGCAGCCGCCCGGTCAGTTTGAAGCCGATCACCTCCGGCATCAGCATCGGCATCGGCTGGCCCAGCATGGCCGCCTCGGCCTCGATGCCGCCGACTCCCCAGCCGAGCACGCCGAGCCCGTTGACCATCGTCGTGTGCGAGTCGGTGCCGACGAGCGTATCCGGGTACGCCAGCGTCCGTCCGGCCTCCTGCGTCTCGAAGATGACGGGCGCCAGGTACTCGAGGTTGACCTGATGCACGATGCCCGTGTCCGGCGGCACGACGCGGAAGTTGTCGAAGGCCTGCTGCCCCCAGCGCAGCAGCGCGTAGCGCTCGCGGTTGCGCTCCAGCTCCTTCGCGGCGTTGAAGAGGAACGCGGTCGGCGCGCCGTACTGGTCCACCTGCACCGAGTGGTCGATGACGAGGTCCGCCGGCTGTAGCGGGTTGATGCGCTTCGCGTCGCCGCCCAGCGCGCGGATCGCGTCGCGCATCGCGGCCAGGTCCACGACGCACGGCACGCCGGTAAAGTCCTGCATCAGCACGCGGGCGGGCCGGAAGGCGATCTCCTGCTCGGCGGGCTTCTTCGCGCGCCACGACGCCAGCGCCAGGATGTCGTCCTGCGTGACGGTGAGGTCGTCCTCGTTCCTCACCAGGTTCTCGAGCAGGATCTTCAGCGAGAACGGCAGCCGCGACACGCGGCCGGCGCCCGCGGCCTCGAGCCGGTCGAGGCGGAAGATGTCGGCGGTGCGGCCGTCGACGCTGATGTGCGAACGGGTGCGGAAGCTGTCGAGCGATGCGGCCATCTGTGGCTCCTGTCGGGGCGCGTGGCCCGGCCGCCAGCCCGGCTGCGGCAGGGACGCGAGAGGACGCCCGCCGTCATTATGAGCACGCAAGGATCTATGCGCGAATCCGCCGTTGGCCGCCTACCGGCTCCGCCGTGGTGCGGCGGCTACCAGCAGCACCACGCCCCACCCGAACCCGATGATCTCCCCGAGCACCAGGCCCGGCCACGGCGAGCGGCCCGTCAGCAGCCAGTACAAGAGCGAACTCACCACGCCGAGCGCACCCACAGCGAGGCTGGCGACGATGGTTTCTTCGAGCAGCGGATGCAGGCGCTTCACGGGCGCGTCCACCGCTCCACCCTCCGCCTCCAGTGCCCTGGTGAGACGGGCGTCTCGCCGGGCGACGCGCGCTACTCCGTCCGGAGCGCCTCGATCGGGTCGAGCCGCGACGCCCGGAAGGCCGGATAGATCCCGAAGAACAGGCCGATCGCGGCCGATACGCCAAACGCCGCGACGATGCTCAGGGGCGACACCACGGTCTGCACGGCGGAGCTGCCTCCGAAGTTGTGCCCGTTCGCCAGCCGCGCCGCCACGACGCCGATCACAATGCCGATGATGCCGCCCGCGATCGTCACGATCAGCGCCTCGACCACGAACTGCAGCAGGATGTCGCCGCGCCGCGCGCCCACCGCCTTTCGGATACCGATCTCGCGTGTCCGCTCGGTCACGGACACGAGCATGATGTTCATGATGCCGATCCCGCCCACCACGAGCGAGATGCCGGCGATCGCGCCGAGCAGGATCGTCAGCGTGCGGCTCACCTGGTTCGCCGTCGCGAGCAGGTCGCTCTGCGACAGCACCGTGAAGTCCTGCGTGCCGCCGTGCCGTTGCAGCAGCAGGTTCGTGATCTCGTTCTTCGTCACGCCGATCTGGCTGCTCTTCGCCACCTTCACCGTGATCTGCTGGACATTCGTCTGCCCCAGCGGGTTGCGCAGGAAGCGGATGCGCGACTGCAGCGTCGAGATCGGCACGAACACCTGGTCGTCCTGGTTCGTCGAGCTCGATGAGCCGAGGGTCTGCATCACCCCGACGACCTGGAAGTTGAATCCGAACCTGCCGCCGGGGCCGAACGCGAGACGAACCGTCTGGTTCATCGCACTCTGTGGGCTCCCGAAGAGCTCTGTCGCCACCGTCGAACCCAGCACGGTCACGAGCGCATCGCTCGATACATCCTGATCCGTGATGAACCGCCCGATCGCCGGGTAGAAGTTGCGCACCGCCGGATAGTTCGGGTCCGCGGCGGTCAGGGTCGTACTCACGTTGACCCCGTTCGCGATCGCCTGGGTCGTCGCGTTGGACTGGGCGGTCACCCCCACCACCTGCGGCAGGAGCTTGGGGTCGTTCAGCGCCGCAGCGTCCTGCGTCGTCAGCGAGGTGGCGATCTGGCCGCGCACGCCGCCCTGTTGTGTCTGCGCCGGCCGCACGAAGATCAGGTTGCTCCCCAGCCCATTCACCCTTTCCGTCACGCCCTTCTGCGCACCCTGCCCGGCCGCGATCAGCGCGATCACTGCCCCCACGCCGATGACGATGCCGAGCATCGTCAGCCCCGTACGCAGCTTGTTCGTGCCGAGCGCGCGGATCGCTATCAGCATCGTGTCGAGGATGATCATGCGGTCGCCTGTGCTGGTGCGGGTGCCGCGGCGCTGGCTGGTCCTGACGCGCCCGCCGCCTCTGCCCGCGCCGCGTCGTCATCGACGATGCGACCGTCCCGGATGTGGACCACGCGCCGCGTGTACGCCGCCACCTCGGGCTCGTGGGTCACGAACACGACCGTGAGGTTCCGCTCAGCGTTCAGCCGTGCGAAGGTCTCCATGACATCGCGGCTCGTCTTCGTGTCCAGCATGCCCGTCGGCTCGTCCGCCATGATGATCGAGGGGCGCGTCACGAGCGCGCGCGCGATCGCCACTCGCTGCTGCTGGCCGCCCGAGAGCTGCGTCGGCTTGTGGTGGGTGCGGTCCGCGAGGCCCACGTCCGCCAGCGCCTGCATCGCCAGCTTGCGCCGGTTGTGTACACCCCGATAGATCAGCGGCAGCTCGACCTGCTCCACCGCGGGCAGCCGTGCCAGCAGGTTGAACGACTGGAATACGAAGCCGATGCGCCGGTTCCGGATCATCGCCAGTTGGTCGTCACTCATCTTGTGGACGAACTGCCCGTCCAGCTCGTACGTCCCCCGCGTCGGCCGGTCCAGGCAGCCGAGAATGTTCATCAGCGTCGACTTGCCCGATCCCGAGGGCCCCATGATCGCCAGGAACTCGCCATCGGCGATGTCGAGGCGCGCATCGACGAGCGCCGGCACCTCGACGTCGCCGGTGCGGTAGATCTTCGTGATGCCACGCAAGCGGATCATCAGCGCACGCCCCCCGGGATACCGTTGGCCGGCGGTCCGAATCCCCTGCGTGCCGGGTTGGTGGTCGTGTTCGTCGTCGTGCCGCTGACCGCCGCGCTCAGCGACGGGATGATGACCTTTTCGCCCTCGCTCAGTCCGCTCGTAATCTCCGTGTTCGTCCCGTCCGAGAGACCGGTCTGCACGGTGACGGTCTTCGTCGTGCCGTCGGGCTGCTGCACCTCCGCCACGGTCTCGTTTCCCTGCCGCTTCAGTGCCGTATCGGGGACGAGCAGGACATTCGATGCCTGCTTCACCTGAATGATCACGGACGCGCTCATGCCTGGCATCGGCGAACCGGACGCGGCCTGCGCGGACGTGCTCGCGCGCCGGCCGAAGCCGGCCCCGCCTGCCCCGGGGGTGCCGCTGGCGCGGGCCCGGCGCCTGGCGCCCGGCGTGACCGCCGCACTCGCCGTGGCGCCAGCCTGTGGCGTGGTCGCCACGGCCGGCGAGCCGGCGCCGGCATTGCCGCCCGCGCGCCCGCGCAGGATGGCGGCTTCCGCGACGTACGTAATCACGCCCTGCGTCACGGTCGGCGCGTTGCCGATGGCCGTGACCTCGATCGGGAAGATCTGCCCAGGCAGCGCGTCAATCGTGGCGACACCCCGGTCGCCGACCTTGATCTGCGGCAGGTCCGTGTCGGAGACCGTGAGATCCAGGACGACCAGGTTCGGCGTGTTGAGCACGATCGGCGCGGTCGACGAGTTCGCGCTGCTCGCGCCGACAAAGTCGCCAGGGTTGACGTTGAGCGCCGCCACCGTACCGTCGTACGGTGCGACGATCTCCGCCTTCTGCAGGTTGTTCTGCGCGGCGAGGACCCCGAGATACGCCAACTGCACCGACGTCTGCTGCAGGGCGATCGTGTCCGACGTCGAGCCGGCGGCGACTTCGTCGCGGTTCGCCTGGGCTGCCTGCAGGGACACCGTCGCGCTCGTCACCGCGTCCTGCGCCGACTGGAGCTGCGCCGGCGTCGGCCCGCCGTTCAGCGTGGAAAGCTTTGCGTTTGCTGCCGCGAGCGCCTGCTGCGCCGCGGTCACCGCCGCGGCCGCCTGCGCGACGCTCGTACCCGATGGCGGCGCCTGCAGTTGGGCGAGCTTCGCCTGCGCGGCCGTGAGCGATGCCTGCGCCTGGCCGACCCCGGCGCTGGCGTTCGCCGCCGCGTTCGTCGCATTGAGATAACTTGTGTTCGAACCCAGCACGGCGGCCGCCTGCGCGTACAGCGGCTGCTGGCCGGTGGCCGTCGGGGTCGCCGGCGTCTGGGTGGCCGCCAGCAGCGCCGCCTGGTCCGCGGCCGAGATCGGCGCCGAGCGCGCCACACAGAACTGCATCGAAGCGTCCGCCAGGCAGTAGCCCGTCTCCGCGCTATAGAGCGACGCTTGCGCCGCCGCCTGCCCGTTCTGCGCGTTCGCCGCGCTGTTCTCGGCCGCCGTCAGTGCCACTTGCGCGGAAGTAACCGCCGCCTGCGCCGCGCTGAGGTCGGCCTGCGCCGGTGCCTGTGTGAGGGCCTGCTGGGCCAGGAGCGCCTGCTGCAACTGCGCCTGCGCCGACGAGACCGCCTGTTGCGCCGCGGCCTCATCCGAGGCTGCGGGCGGGCCGGTCAACGTCGCCAGATTGCTCTTCGCCGTGTCGAGCTGCGCCTGCGCCTGCGCGACGGACTGATTGGCCTGGTCGAGCTGCGCCCCCGTCGGTCCCTGTTCAAGCTGATCCAGCCGGATCTGCGCGGCCGAGAGGTTCGCCCGCGCCGTCGCCAGCGCGTTCTCCAGGCCCGTCGTGTCAAGCGTCGCGAGCACGTCGCCGGCCTTGACCTGCTGGCCCAGCTTCACATTGACCGTCTTCACCTGTCCTGACTGCTGGAAGGAGAGGTTCGTGGAAGACTGCGCCGCCACTGTGCCGGTCTCGGTCACGGTCTGGCGGATGGTGCCGCGCACGACGGCTTGCGTTTGCGTCGCCGCCTGCGTAGCGCCGGAACTCTTCAGCATTGTTGACCAGAGCGCGTACGCCCCGACTGCCACCAGCGCAGCGACCACGCCGCCGACGAGCAGCCGCTTGCGCCAGGCGCCCCACGCGCCCACGGGGGCGAGATCGTCCAGATCGTTCACCATGCTCACCCTCCTGCGCCGGGCCCGCAGCAGCGCGGCCGCCACCCAGCTCCAACGGAAGTGTAAGCTTACGTAAAGGGTAGATTCATTGCCGGATCGTAAAAGGCCGCGCTGTCTTGGAGATTTACAAGCGCCGTCAGATGCGGCTGTATCCGGTGCCCGGCATGCCGGCGTCGACGCCCACGCCCTTCGCGTCCTGGATCCAGCCGAACTCGCTGAGGATCTGCTGGCTGTAGGTCACGCGCCCCGACACGCGGGCGGGCGGCTCCGTCGCCAGCAGCAGCGCGGCCTTCGCCATGTATTCGGGCGGCTCGCCGCGCGGGTCATCGAGGCCGGTCACGAGACCGTGGTGCACCGTGCCCGCCGTCGGCACGACCTGCGACGGCGAGACGCACGTCACGGACACGCCGTACTGGTAGACCTCGGCGGCGAGGCCCTGCGTGAAGCGCTCCAGCGCCGCCTTTTCGGCGCCGTAGCACGTCGCACCGACCCGCCAGCGGCTGTCGGTGTACGGGCCGCGTCCGGGGCCGATCGCCGCGCTGGATGAGATGTTCACAATCGACCCGCCGGCGCGCTCGACCATGTCGGCCAGCACGAGCTGGCTCAGGTAGAACGGCGCCTGGAAGTTCACCGCCCAGGAGCGCATCCATCTGTTCAGGGGATAATCCTTCACCGGCAGGAAGTAGGTGAGCGCGGCGTTGTTCACGAGCACGTCCACCGGCCCGTAGGCGTCCCGGGCGGCGCCCACGAGCCGCTCGCACTCGCCCGGCTCGGAGATGTTCACCGCGACCGCCGTCGCCTCGCCGCCGGCCGCGCGGATGCCGGCGACGGTCGTGTCGAGCGAGCCCTCCATCGGATGGTCGCCCTCGTGCAGCGTCCGCGCGGCGCAGACGATGCGCCCGCCCTCCACCGCGAACACGCGGGCGATCCCGGCGCCGATGCCGCGGCTGGCGCCCGTCACGATCACCGTCTTCCCGTCCAGCTTGCCCATGTGGAGCCTCCTCTATCCGCGCCGCACGCGATCCCGCGCAGCGAAGGATATCGGACGGCGCGCGGACGGATGAAGGTACGCGACGTCAGCGCGCCGTCGTCGCTCCGGCGCCCGCTCGCAGGGCCGCGACGACGCCACGGAGGCGGGCGGTGCTGTCGGGCAGGCCGCCGGGGCGGTTGCGGGCGAGCCAGAGCCGCTCGTACTCGGGGAGCGCCGCATCGAGGCGCTTCGCCGCGCGCCGGAAGCGGGCGCGCACGCTCGCGGCCCTGCCGCCGTTGGCGCGCGCGTACTTCGCGGCGCCGACCTCGGCGCCCGCGGACGCAAGCTCCGCGGCGCAGCGCAGCTCGTCGACGATCAGCTCCGCATCGTCGCGGCGCACGTGTGATGCGTCGAGGCGCGCGGTCAGCGCGGGGATCTGCTCCAGCGTGTCCTCGAAGCCGCCGGGGCGCACGCGCTGCATCGGCCAGTCGTTGTTGAGTGGAAGGAA
>JAKAMA010000120.1 GCA_021813085.1 Chloroflexota bacterium
GGAGCAGGGGGTGGCGCCGGCATGCGCGCGGCAGTGCCCGGGGCGGCTGGTGTTCGTCGGCTACCTGGACGACGCGGAGCGGCCGATCCACAAGCTGGTCTACGACTGGGAGGTGGCGCTGCCGCTGCACCCGGAGTACGGCACCGACCCGAACATCTTCTACATCCCGCCGCTCAGCCCCGCGCTGCTCGACGAAGAGTACGCGCCGGTCGAGGGGAGCCACCGCATCCCGATCGAATATCTGGAGCGGCTCTTCGGCCGCCGTGTGCACAAGGCGATGCGCACGCTCGAGCAGGAGATGCACAAGACGCGCGCGGGCAAGCGCTCGGCGCTGATGGACGTCCTCACGGTGTACCGCTGGCAGGAGCTGCTCGGGCCGTTCACGGCGGACCCGGCTGAGACGCACCGAAAGGCGGCGAGCCATGGTTGAGCGCCGGGAGCCCGCTTCACTGAAGCCGTATCGCGAGCGCTGGTCGTGGGATGAGGTGTACTGGGGCAGCCACTGCGTCGACTGCTACCCCGGGAGCTGTCCCTATCGCGTGTACGTGAAGGACGGCAAGATCGTCTACGAGGAGGCGGCGGGGACCGTCGCCGCGGTCGTCGAGGGCGTCCCCGACCGCAACCCCATGGGCTGCCAGAAGGGCGCGGCGTGGAGCGAGACGCTCACCGGCGCCGAGCGCGTGCGGTACCCGATGCGGCGCGACGGCCCGCGCGGCGCCGGCCGCTGGAAGCGCATCTCGTGGGACACGGCGCTCACCGAGATCGCCGACGGGGTCATCGACGCGATCCAGGAGGGCGGGCCGGAGACGATCGTCCACGAGATGACGCCCGCGGAGGGCGGCTTCATGGCGATCTGGCCCGTGCGCCGGCTGCTGTGCGAGCTGCTGGGTGGCATCAGCACCGACGTCAACGCCGTGATCAACGACTTCCAGCCGGGCCACTACATCACCTGGGGCAAGTTCAACCCGGTGTCGACGCCCGAGTCACGCTGGTACGCGGAGCTACGGCTCATCTGGCACAGCAACCCGGCGTACACGCAGATCCCGAACTACCACCTGGGCTGCGAGGCGCGCTACCAGGGCACCGAGGTGATCCACTTCGCGCCCGATACGAGCCCGTCGCACGTGCACGCGGACTACTACTTCCCGGTGCGCGCCGGGACCGATGCCGCGCTCGCGCTGGCGATGTGCAAGGTGATCATCGACGAAGGGATCTACAACCGGAAGTTCGTGCAGCGGCAGACGGACCTGCCGTTGATCGTCCGCCTGGACACGCACCGCTTCCTGCGGCAGTCCGATATCGAGGAGGGGGGCAGCGAAGAGCAGTTCTACTGGTACGACGCGCGCGCCGGCGAGATCGTCGAAGCGCCGCGCGCGACGCTCAGGCCCGGCCGCAGGGACCCCGCGCTCGAAGGCAGGTACAGCGCCCGGCTCAAGGACGGCACGCGCGTGCGCGTCGCGCCCGTGTTCGCGCTGCTGCGCGCGCACCTCGCGGCGTACACCCCGGAGAAGGCGCGGCAGATCACCGATGTCCACCCCGACGTCATCCGCCGCATCGCGCGCAAGGTCGCCACCAGGCGGACGACGATCGGCATGGGGATGAACCTCTGCAAGTACTACCACGGCGACCTCGTGCAGCGGTCGATGATCCTGCTGCTCGCGCTGACCGGCAACTGGGGGCGTCACGGCTCCGGCATCGGCAGTTGGTCGCCGGGCAACTTCGAGGGCCCGGGCATCTTCGGGGCGAAGACGCGGCCAGGGCCGGAGGAGACGCGCCGCGTGCTGACGCAGCGCGAGGCGGCGCTGCCGCTGATGCGTGCGATGTACCCCGACATGACGGACGAGATGGCGCACATCGAGGGGATGGTGAACGCGATGCGGGCCGGACTCGGCGGCATCGTGCCGCCCGCGTGGATGTGGTACTACCACGCCGGCTTCCGCGAGCGCTGGAACGTGCGTGCGTGGAACGACCCGTCGATGAAGCGCCCGTTCGACGCGTACGTGCAGGAAGCGCTCGACAAGGGCTGGTGGCAGGGCACGACGCTGCCCGCCGCCGACAGGCCGCCGCGCGTGCTCTTCGAGGTCGGCGGCAACCTGCTGCGGCGCCAGCGTGGTGGCCGCACACACGCCCTCAGGCACGAGTGGCCAAACCTCAAGCTCATCGTCAGCGTGGACTGGCGGATGAGCACGACGGGCATGCACTCCGACATCATCCTGCCCGCGGCGCAGCACTACGAGAAGCCGAACTTCCACCTGGCGAGCCCGTCATTGCTGCAGCTCACCTACTCGGACACGGCGGTGGAGCCGGCCGGCGAGGCAAAGTCAGAGTGGGAGATCTTCAAGCTGCTCGCCGGGAAGATCGAGCAGCGCGCACGCCGCCGGAAGATCGTCACCTACAGCGACCACGCGGGCCGCGAGCGCAGCTTCAAGGACCTCGTCTACCGCTATTCGCTGGGGCTCGACACCGTGGACGAGGTGATCGAGGAGTGGGTGCGCGACACGGCGATCGCCGGCAACATCGCGAAGGGCGAGAGCCTGAAGACGATGAAGAAGCGCGGCTACGCGATGTTCACGGACATCGGCCAATCGGTGTCGATGCTCAACCAGGCCTCGGACATCGAGCCAGGCAAGCCGTTCACGTCGCTGACGTGGCACACCGACAAGCTGCTGCCCTATCCGACGCTGACGCGGCGGGCGCAGTTCTACATCGACCACGACTGGTTCCTGGAGGCGGGCGAGGAGCTGCCGGTGCACAAGGAGAACCCGGCGATGGGCGGCGAGCACCCGTTCGTGCTCACGTCCGGCCACAACCGCTGGTCGATCCACTCGATGAACATCACCAACAAGCTGATGCTCCAGACGCACCGCGGCGCGCCGCACATGGTGATGAACACCGGTGAGGCGCTGCGACGGGGCATCGCCGATAACGAAGCGGTGCGGGTGTTCAACGACTGCGGCTCGTTCGAGGTGCCGGTCAAACTGTCGGAATCGGTGCGGCCGGGGCAGGTGATCGTCTACAACGGCTGGGACCCGTACCAGTTTAAGGGCTGGACGGGGCCGATGGACGTCGAGCCGGGGATGGTGAAGTGGCTGCACTTCGCCGGCGGCTACGGCCACCTCCGCTACTGGCCGATCCAGTGGCAGCCGGTGCAGGTCGACCGCGCCGTCCGCGTCGATGTCGAGAAGCTGCCTGCGAATATCCAGGGCTGATCGGCCAGTCGGCGACCAACGGATGCTCAACCCGTCGTCAGGTCCACTGCGCATCAAGGTGCTTGTGCGGGAGTACGTCGTGGTGCGCTGAGCCAGGCGCCAGTCACGATGCACGATGGCGGCTGGCCCGACGCTCCGCGTTCCGGGGGCCGCCAGGTGACGCCCGGCACGTCCTCCTTGGCCGCGGCGGGCGCATCGTCGTGCGGCGTAGGCATCGCGTCGTCTCGCCGTAGGCGGCGCGACCGGCACCGACCGGCGCGGTAGCCGACACTGGCGGCGGAGGCAGGACGGGACCCGTCCGGGAACGACACGTGCTGGTGACGGGCGAAACGCTGGACATCGGGGCGGTCCTCCGCCGGGGGGCGCGACCCCTGAGGCGCGGCGCGAGGCTTGGCCGCTGGGTCCGCTACGCCGCCATCGCGGCGGCGCTGGCCTGGGCCGCCCTCTACCTGGCGCCGCTGCCGCCGCCGCCGGCTGCCCCAGCCCTGCCCGAATCGACGAAGATCCTCGATGCCAGCGGGCGCGTCCTCTATGACTCCAGTGGCCCCGCCGATACGCGCTTCACCTACGTGCCGTTGCGGGATCTGCCCGTGCGGCTGCGGCAGGCGGTCGTCGCAACTGAGGACGCGTCATTCTACGATCATCCGGGCGTCGACCTGCACGCGATCGCCCGTGCCGCCTTCACGGACCTGGTCCACGGGCAGGTGCGATCGGGCGGAAGCACGATCACGCAGCAACTGGCACGCAATCTCTACTTCGACCCCCAGCAGCGCGCGTCCGAGAACCCCCTCCGCAAGATCCGGGAGGCGCTGCTCGCCCTGCGCATCGACCGGTCGATGTCCAAGGATCGGGTGCTGGAGCTGTACCTGAACCGCGTCTACTTCGGCAACCTGGCGTATGGCGTCGAGGCGGCGGCCCGCACGTACTTCGGTAAGGGCGCGCGCGACCTCGACCTCGCCGAGTCGGCGCTCCTCGTGGGTCTGCTGCAGTCGCCAGCGTCCTACGACCCGTTCACGCACGCGGGGGCGGCGCGGGCACGCCAGGCGACGGTGCTCGGCCGTATGGTGGCCACCGGCGACATCACACGGGCGGAAGCCGCGGCGGCGTCGGCCGAGCCGCTGCGCTTCAATCCGAGGCCGTTCCCGATCGAGGCGCCGCACTTCGTCGCCTGGGTGCAGCAGTTGCTGCCAGGTCTCGTCGGCACCGGCGCCGTAGCGGCCGGTGGCCTGCGCGTGTACACGACGCTGGACCTCGACCTGCAGCGGGCGGCGCAGACCGCGGTCGACCGCCAGGTCGCCGCGCTCAAGGACCACAACCTCACGGATGGCGCCGTCGTGGCCATCGATCCGGCGACCGGTGCCGTGCGCGCGATGGTCGGCAGCGCCGACTACTTCGACGCGTCGATCGACGGCGCTTACAACGTGGCGCTCGCCGAGCGGCAGCCGGGCAGCTCGATCAAGCCGATCATCTACGCCGCCGCGCTGGAGGCGGGCTTCACGCCAGCCTCGGAGCTGCTGGACATCCCGACGACGCTCCAGACGCGCCAACGCCAGCCCTACGCGCCCAACAACTACGACATCACGTTCCACGGTCCGGTGCCGCTGCGCGAGGCGCTCGCCTCCTCGTACAACGTGCCGGCGGTGCGCGTCCTCGCCGCGGTGGGCATCGACCGCGCCGTCGCGCTCGGCCGGCGCATGGGGTTGACGACCTTCGGTGACCCCGCGCGCTATGACCTCTCGCTCACGCTCGGCGGTGGCGAGGTGCGCCTGCTCGACCTGACAGCGGCGTACGCGGGCCTCGCCGCCGGGGGCGTACGGGTGGATCCCGTCGCGGTGCTGCTCGTCGAAGACGCCGGGGGGCGCGTGCTGTACCGCGCGCCGGCGCCGGCGCGGGAGCGCGTCGTCTCACCGGCGACGGCGTACCTGATCAGCGACATCCTGTCCGACAACGATGCGCGCGCCCCGGGGTTTGGCTACAACAGCCCCCTCCAGCTCGACTTCCCGGCGGCGGTCAAGACCGGCACGACGACCGACTTTCGCGACAACTGGACCGTCGGGTACACGCGCGACCTCGTGGTCGGCGTCTGGGCGGGCAACGCGGACAATACGCCGATCCGCGACGTCTCGGGGGTCGACGGCGCGGCGCCGATCTGGCGCGATGTGATGAACAGCGCCGCCACCGGCCACCCGCCCCGCGCGTTCGTGCAGCCGCCCGGAATCGAGCGCGTCGCCGTGTGCCTCCCGTCCGGCCTGCTGCCTACGCCGTCCTGTCCGCGCCAGCGCCTCGAGCTGTTCGCGGTGGGCACGGCGCCCGTGCAGGCAGACGACTACTACCGCGAGGTCAGCGTGTGCGACGCCACGGGCGTCCCGGAGGCACGCTGCCCCGGTGCCACAACGGTGCGCGTCTACGCGTTCGTCCCGTCCGAGGCGATCCCCTGGGCGCGCGCCGCCGGCGTCCCCCTGCCGCCGGTGCCGCCGTACGCGCTGACGGGTGCGATCGCGCCTGCGGCGGGCGGCGCCGTCCCGGCGGGTGCGCCCGCGCTGCGGCTGGTGTCGCCGGCCGCGGGCGTGACGCTCCACCTGACGCGCGCCCTGCGTCCCCAGGACCAGGCGATCGCGGTCGAGGCGGTGCCGTCCGCCGCCGTCCGCTGGGTCGAGCTGTACGTCGACGGTGCGCGTATCGGACGGACGGCGTCGGCGCCGTATCGCGTCAACTGGCAGATCAGCGCGGGCATGCACGCCTTCCGGGCTCGCGCGCTGGCGTCCGACGGCACGGAACTGTGGAGCGGGACCACGACGATCTTCGTGGAGGCCCCGTGAGGAGGAGCACGATGGTTGAGCGGATGGTCGCACGTGTACGGAGCGCGCTATCGCACGTCGCCGGACGCTGGCGCGCGTTGAGCCTGTGGCAGCAACTCGCGGCGGGGGCGGTCGCCGCGCTCATCGTCGCGGGCGCCGTGGCGGGCGTGCACTTCGGGCTGGCGGGCGGCGGCTCGCGCTGCGACAAGCCGTTGTGCGTGGAGGTGCTCGGACCCGGCGGCGACGCCGTCTCGCCGATGGCGCCGGTGCGCATCCGGCTCGCCGGGTCGCTGGACCGTCAGGCCGCGCTCGCCGCGCTGCGCATCAGCCACGAGCCGGCGGGCCGCCGCCGCTTCATCGGCGACGTGCTGACCTTCCGGCCGGAGTGGCCGGGCTTCGCGCGGGGCGTCGCGTACGACGTCAGCCTCAAGCTCGCGCCGACGCAGGTGCCCAAAGGGGCGGCGCCCGTCGACCTCGGATTCCGCTTCGTCACGGAGGGCAAGCTCAAGGTGGCCTCGGTCTTCCCGCAGGACAGTGCGGTAGAGGTCGGGCTGGACGCGGCGATCATGGT
Source organism: Chloroflexota bacterium (assembly GCA_021813085.1). GTDB lineage: Bacteria > Chloroflexota > Dehalococcoidia > DSTF01 > JACRBR01 > JADMII01. Next base: position 6,579 of record JAKAMA010000120.1, read on the forward strand.
GCAGTTCAGCCGCTCGGTCGCGCCGCTCACCGTGACCACGCAGCGCGGCCCGGACGGCATCCTCGCGTTCGACCCACCGGTCGCCGGCCAGGGGCGCTGGCTGAACACGTCGCTCTATACCTTCACGCCTGCCGGCGCCGGCTGGGCGCCCTCGTCGCGGTACACCGTCCGCGTCAAGGCCGGCCTGGCGAACCAGTTGGGCGCGACGCTGGACGCGGACTACGTCTTCTCCTTCAGCACGCTGACACCGAAGGTCGTCGTCTTTTTCCCGCCGGACAACAGCAAGTTCGTCGCGCCCTTACCGGAGATCAAGGTGGGGTACAACCAGCCCGTCGACAGGGCGTCGGCGTCGGCGGCGTTCTCGCTCGTCGCCCGGGCGGCGCGTGCGCCGGTCGCTGGCAGCATCGAATGGACCGACGACCGCACGTACGTGTTCCATCCGGCGCGGCCCCTCGCCCTCGACACGGCGTTCGAGGCGATCGTGCGCGGCGGCGTCAAGACGCCGGGCGGCGCCGCCGCCTCGGCCGCGGACGTGCGCTGGACGTTCACCACCGTCGGCCTGCCGCGTGTGGTCAACACCTTGCCCGCGGACGGCAGCCTGGCCGCCGAGCGCTACGGCGTCACGCTGCGCTTCAACAACCCCATGGATCAGAAGTCGGTCGAGCAGCACATCGCCATCGACCCGAAGCCCGCGAACGACCCCTACATGAACTGGTCG
>JAKAMA010000121.1 GCA_021813085.1 Chloroflexota bacterium
GACCATCGGCGCGACGTACTCGGGGTCGCGGAGTTGCGGCATCGCCGGCGCGCGCGCTGGCCCGCCGGGGCTCGTGATGCCCGCACGGGCGCGCAGGTCGCGCGCCTGCTCGCTGACGGTCGCCGTCATGCGCGTCGCGGCGCCAGGGGCGATAGCGTTACACGTCACGCCGTAGCGGCCGAGGTCCTTCGCGACGACGCGCGTAAAGCCGGCGATGCCGGACTTCGCGGCGCCGTAGTTCGCCTGGCCCGGCATGCCGATCAGCCCCGATCCCGAGCTGAAATTGATGATGCGGCCGTAGCGCTGCTGCCGCATGAGGATTGAGGCCGGCTTCGTACAGCAGTAGTGCCCCTTCAGGTGCACCGCGATGACGGCGTCCCACTCCTCCTCGCTCATGTTGAAGATCATCCGGTCGCGCAGGATGCCAGCGTTGTTGACGAGGATGTCGATGCGGCCGAAGGTGTCGACGGCGGTCTTGATGATCGCCTCGCCGCCCTCGACGCTTGCGACCGACTCGTAGCTGACGACAGCCGTGCCACCCTCGCCCTTGATCTCGGCGACGACCTGGTCGGCCGGCCCGTTGTCGTGGCCCGTCCCGTCGGTGTTGACGCCGGGATCGACGACGACCACCTTCGCGCCCTCGCGCGCGAAGAGCAGCGCGATACCGCGGCCGATGCCGCCGCCCGAGCCGGTGACGACGGCGACCTTGCCTTCGAGCGCACCCATGGTCACCAGTACCCGCGGCGGCTATCCGCGCGACGGCAGCGCCACGACGGCCGTGCCCGGCGTGGTCTTCTTGCCCTCTGCGTCTTCGGTCCACACGTCCAGGTCGACGAGGTGCTCGCCGTCCTCCTCGCGCTTGGCGGTCACGACGCCGGCGACCGTGATCTCCTTGTTCAGGAGGTCCATGCCGCGGTAGCTGACGCCGAATCGCTTGACGCGCCCCTTGTAGCCGGCGAGCGCGAACACGGCACGCCCGACCTGCGCGTACTTGAACCGGCCGTGGACGATGTTCTCGGTCAGCCCCATGGCCTTGAGCATGGGGAACTTCTCGTCGAAGTGGAGCGGGTTGAAGTCGCCGCTCCCGGCCGCAAACTTGACGAGCTGCTGCTTGTCCGGCGTGATCTTGATCGTCGGCAGTTGCTGGCCGACCGCCACGTCCTCGAAGTACGTCTGCTGGGCCATCGGATCTGTTCCTTTCGAAGAGCGGCTCCGGCGCGCCACGTCCCCAGCGCGTCGGGTGCCATTGCTACATGTGAATCGACGTGAGCCTCTGCTTCACGACGACCTTGCCGGTGGCCTTGTCCTTGTAGACCGACTCGTTGGTGATGAAGAGCATCGGCCGCGCGCCTTCGCGCAGCTTGAGGTCCGCGAGATGCGATGTCTCCTCGAGCACGTCGCCGGCACAGATCACGTCGAAGTACTCTGTCTCGGTGCCACCATCGAGGAGTCCCTTGAACGGAATGTCCAGGCGCGGGCCGCCGGCCCGGCGCGGGAAGCCGAAGGTCGGGTCGTTGCTGCCGGGCAGGTACACGGGCGTACCGATGTAGCCGAGTGGCGCGACGATGCTGCGGAAGCCCTGCTGCTTCGCGAAGTCGACGTCGTAGTGGATCGGGTCCTCGGAGCCGATGCCACGTGCGTACATCCGGACGCTGGTCGTCGTCACCTCGTACGTCCACGGCTCACTCTCGACGCCGATCTGCGCGCGCATATCGTCGGTGATCTGGAGTGCGGTTTCGGTATCAGGCACTGGCTTGCTCCTTCGACTCATGGCCCGCGCGGTCCGCGGGCGATCTGCTTCTGTCAGGCGCGGCCCGGCAGCGTCACGGTTGCGGTGCCGGGCGAGGTCCTCTTGCCGTCGGGCTTCTCCGTCCAGATGTCGAGGTCGACGTAGTGCCTGCCGTCCAGTGTGTATGTCTTCGTGACGACGCCGCGGCAGAGGATGTCCTGGCCCGGTTCGTCCATCCCGCGGTACGAGCAGCCGAAGCGGCGGATCTGCCCGCCTTCGCCGATCCAGTCGTGGAGGAGCTGACCGAGAAAGGCGTTCTTCAGGGCGCCGTGGACGATCAACCCCTTGAGGCCCGTCGCCTGCGCAAAGTCTCTGTCGTAGTGGATCTGGTAGAAGTCGCCGGAGGCGGCGGCCCACTGGACAAGCTGCTGCGTCGAGCAGTTCTTTCTGAGCTGCGGGATCTCGTCGCCCGCGTGCACATCCTCGAAGAACACTTGATGCGTCATCTCTCGCCTGCCAGGACCTTCTCCCGCGTGCGGAGCGGGAGAGGCTTCGCGCTCAATACTGGATCATCGTCCCGCGCATCTTCGCGACGACCTTGCCGCGCTGATTCGTGTACGTCGTCTCACGCGTCGTGATGAGCATGGGTCCCAGGCTGCCCTCCGTCTCTTCGAAGCCGCTAATCCTGCTCACCGCCGTGATGGTATCGCCCGCGCAAATGGTATCGGACTCCGGGAAGTACTCGTACTCGGTGCCGCCGTTCAGGACACGGCGGTACGGGACGCTGTAGCCGCGGCCCGCGCCGGGGGGACCCTGCGCCGCAACGCCGGGGCGGAAGACGGGTGTGCCGAGGAAGCCCGGCGGCGCGACGATGCTCCGGTAGCCGCGGGCGCGGGCGGCGTCCTCGTCGTAGAAGATCAGGTCGGTGTGGCCGACGGCGCGCGCGAACATGCGGCAGTTCGTCTTCTCGACCTCGAGCGTCACGGGCGGCCCGTCGACGCCCACCAGCGCCCGCATCTCATCGGTGATCACGGAGGGGGCGGCCTGCGCCATCGCGGATCCTTGCGGCTGAGTCCAGAGTCTCACGTGCACGTCAGAGTTGACGGCGAGTCGCAATGTAGCACCGGGCATTTGGAGTGTCAACGAAGGGAGGCGGCAGCACCCGGGACAGCGGCGCCAACAGCGGCACCGCGTCGTCGTTCACCGCGGTAGGAGTGCCTTGAAGTCAACCTCCAGGACGGCATCGCGCTCCACCGTGACGTCGACGCCACGGACGGCGCCTGAGCCCGCCCACTCGACTCGTTCGCCGTCGAGGCGCGCCGCGACCGGCTCCCGGCCGCCGGTGGCGAAGAAGACCCGGCGCCGCGCACGGCCAACCGGCGCGAGGGTAATGCGCAGGCGCCCCCCCGCAGCGTCCCAGGCGGACGAGGCGGCGTCGAGCACGCCCATGCCGATGTGCGCCGTCGTCGCGACGAGCGCCGGCTCGCCCGCGGCGGGGGCGAGCGCCACCACGCGGCAGGCGTGCGGGGAGACCGCGGCGAACGAGAGCGTATCCTCGACGACGCCAACATAGCGGGCATCCCACAGCTCGACAGCGTGCCATCGCCCGGGCGGGAGCGGCGCCGAGAGGTCGCGCACGCCGTCCTCGAAATTGAACAGCGCGACGATGCGGCCGGGGCCGCCAGTGCCTCCCGGCACAAGGTCCAGGTGCTCGGGCATGTCGCGCTCGAACAAGTCGACGGGCACGCCCGCACGTGGCAGCGGCGGCAGCAGCATCGAAATCAGCTCGAGCCGCTCGGGCGGCAGGCGATCGAGGTCGTCGCTCGAAAGCATCATGCCGGCAGACAGGCCGATCACGCTGGCGAGCGTGCGGGTCTCGTCGAGCGTGAGCTTCGTGCGGTCGGTGCGCACGAGCAGGCAGTCGGGGTCATTGGCCCAGAGCCGCCCGTGCATCCACGACCGCGTGAGCGTGTTGCGGATCGCCGACTCGGCGCTCAGCCCGTCATCGGGGGTGCGTGGCCGCGGCTGCGTCCGGCTGCGCTCCTCGTGCGTGAGGAAGCGCCAGAACGGCGCCACGTCGGGGCCGATGCGGTTGCCGTCGAAGGCACCGACGGACGGCGCCATGAGCGCGCCGCAGCCGAGGATGAAGCGCTCGCCGCCGGCGCCGCGGCGCACGGCATCGAGCGCGGCACGATACGCGCGCACCCGCGTCGCCGCCGGGTCGTGCCGCCGGCCGGCGATGGCGGCGCCGAAGAGGAAGTCGATCTTGACGTAGTCGTAGCCCCAGCCGTCGCACACCTCGCGGAACAGCACCGTCAGCCACTCCCGCGCTTCCGGGTGCGAGCCGTCCAGCCCGAAGTTGCGGCGCTGCCAGTTGTGCTGAGCGACGATGGGCGTGCCGTCGTCCGCGTGGACGGCCCAGTCCGGGTGCGCGGCGTACGTCTTCGAGGTTTCGGCGAGCAGGAACGGCGCCAGCCAGATGCCGGGCGTATAACCCGCACGCCTGATCTCGGACGCGAGCCACGCCATGCCGTGCGGGAACCTCTCGTTGACGGTGAGCCAGTCGCCGATATCGGCCTGGTAGCCGTCGTCGATCTGCACGGTCTCGACGGGCAACGCGCGGCGGTGCTGCTCCAGGAAGCGCAGGTTGCGGAGGACGTCGTCCTCGCTGACCTGCGTGAAGAAGTAGTACCAGGAGCACCAGCCCGCCGGTGTCACCGGCGGCACGCGGGCACCCATCAGGCGCCCGAGCGCGTCTCCGTAGCGCGCGAGCTGTTCGTCAGGCGTCCCGACGATGTCGACCGTGATGCGCTCTGACCAGAGCGTCTCCCCGGGGCCGAGCGGGACGCCGTCGAGCAGGCAGCGCGCGTCTACCCGGCGGGCGGGCGCGTCGACGATGACCTGCGTGACGAAGTCGCGCGCGGTGACGGCGCCCGCGAGGAGGGAGCGCGCAGAAGCGGGGTCGTACAGCACACCGACGTCGTCCGACGCGAAGCGTCCTGGCGACGTTTCCGGCGGCTCCGGCGCGAGTACGGGCGGCGCACTGCGCACGTCGCGCTGGGCGCCGCCGAGAGACATCGTCGGCGCCCAGGACTGCCAGCCGTTGCGGTAGACACGCCAGTCCGCGGGCTTCGACACGAGCTGCAGCCTGCCGCGTCCCTCCGCTGTCTCGAAGACATGCAGCGCGTCGAGCCCGATCGGCGCTGCCCCATCGTTGGTCACGCCGACGCGCATCACGCAGGACGGCAGGGCATCGTAGAGCACCACCTCGCGCCGCAAGGTGACGCCCTGGCGCGGGACGCGCGCGATCAGCGCCAGCAGGCGGCCGCCGCCGAGCGCATCCTCGTACGGACGGATGTCGTAGTCGCAGCGCTCAAGTCGGACAGGCGCCCGACCGCGTGGCCGCACCGACGCGACGGCGCGCTCCGTCGGGCGGAAGCCGCCGTCGAGCGCGACGGGGGAGATGCTGCCGTCGTCCTGGCGCGTCTCGACGCGCAGCCAGCGGTTCTGTAGCCAGGGGCCGTTGCGCCCGAGCCCGGACGATGCCGCCTCGGGCATCAGTTGCCGCCCGGCCGGATCGCGCGGACGCGGTGCCGGGTACGGACGCTCTGCGCGCCACGCGGGATGATGCTGATCGTGCCGTCGATCTCGAGGACGGCGGTGTGCACGTCGGAGAGCGACCCGAAGCCGTGCTCGCGCATCGCCTCCAGCACGAGATCGTCGGTGAGTCCCGCGCGCCGCACGTTCTCCTCGACCATCTCACCGCCGTTGACGAGCAGCACGGGCTGCCCCACGACGGCACGCCGGAAGGCCGGAATCCGCGACACCGCGACACCCACCACGGCATTGGTCGCGAGCAGCGTGGCCGCCGCGACGAGACCGCCGAAGATGCTCACGTCGGTGCCGACCATCGCGTTCTGGACGGCGTTCGCGATGAGCAGGATCAGCACCAGGTCGAACGGCGTCATCTGCCCGAGCTGACGCCGCCCGGTGAGCCGCATGAGCAGCACGATGACGACGTAGACGATGACGCTGCGGTAGACGATCTGCCAGAACGGCGCGTGGACCCCGAAGACGGCGGACGCACTCATCGCGCTGTCAGCGCCAGCCGCCGAACTTGATGAGCGTGCCCTGTGAGCGCTTCAGGAGGCGCTCGACGGCCTTCGGGTCGGCGGGGCGCTCGTAGTCGCGGCCGGCGCGTGTCTGCCGGAAGCCAAGCTTCAGGTAGAGGCGGATCGCCGGCGTGTTGTCGCCGTCGGTGGTGAGCGCCACCCGTTCGGCGCCGTCGCTGAAGAGGCGCTTCAGCACCCGCGCGGTGAGCGCCTGGCCGATCCCTTCACGCCGCGCCGCCTCGGCCACTGCCAGCGTGTGGATGTAGCCCGCGCCCGGGTCGTGCTGCGCGTACGAGCACAGGCCGACGGCTTCGCCGCGCCTGAGCGCCAGCAGCGCCGGCTCCTCTCCACTCTCGATGAGCGCGCGATACGCCGAGAGGGGCATCGGCGTGTCCGGAAACGCTTCGCGGTCGATGCGCGCGACGGCTTCGGCGTCATCGGCCGATGCGTCGCGGAAACGCACGCCGCTGAGCGCCGGCGATTTCGGCGTCGAGGCGCGTGCGATCTCGAACTCCATCCAGTCGCGCTTCGGCTGGAAGAGCAGGCGCTTGAGGACGGGCTCGACGAGCGGCCGCGAGGGGCTGTGCGACAGCCGGAAGCGCACGGTGTCGGCGCGCAGGGCGCGGCGGGCGCGGGGCAGCAGCACGTCGAGCATCGGCGGGAAGAGCTCCGTGAACGCGCGGTCGCTCTCGTACGAGTACGCGAGCTTGGCGGCACCCGCGGGCTGGGCGAGTAGCACGTTCGCACCGTCGCGTACGATCAACTCCGGGTGTTCGCGCTCGACGCGCTCGATGTCGCGGCGAAAGTACAGGGCATGCAGCGCCTGCGCCGCCATCTCGTCGTAGAGCGAGACGCGGGCGGGCGGCGCGAGGCGGCGGAGTTGTCGGAGCGCCATCTAGTCCGGCCACGTCCCGCGGAAGACTTCCTCGACGGGGCCGCTCAGGATCACGTCGCCCTCGCCGTCCCACTCGAGCTGGAGGACGCCGCCCGGCACGCGCAGCTCGAGCGCGTCGCCGGCAAGCCCAAGCAGCCGCGCCGCGACGATCGTCGCCGACGCGCCAGAGCCGCACGACAGCGTCTCGCCGACGCCGCGCTCCCAGACGCGCATCTCGGCGCTGCCCCGCCCGGTCATCCGCACGACCTCGAAGTTCGTGCGATTCGGGAAGAGCGGATAATGCTCGATCAGCGGGCCGAGCGCATCGAGCGGGAAGGCCTCGACCGGCGCCTCCTGGAAGTGCACCGCGTGCGGGTTGCCCATCGACACCGGCGTGATGGCGATCGTACGGCCGCCGACGACGAGGTCGACGCTCCGCAGCGGCGGCGGCGCTTCGACCGCGATCGGGATCTCGCGCGGGTCGAGGTGCGGCCGGCCCATGCTCTGGCGCACTGCCGTCACACGCCCGCCCGCCGTCGTAATGCGCAC
>JAKAMA010000122.1 GCA_021813085.1 Chloroflexota bacterium
GTGGCGTACAACCTGATCGTGCCGATGTTCTTCGCGCTCGCGGGCGCGGCGACGTTCTCGCTGGCCTACAACCTCGCGGAGTCGACGCGCAGGCTGATGCGCAGGCGGCCCGGGCGGCTGCCGATCAGCGCGCGCGGGCCGATCCTCTGCGGCATCGCCGCGATCTTCCTGGTGCTGATCGCGGGGAACCTGCGCGCGGTGATCGTGCTGGAACAGAGCTTCTCGCGCGTCAGTCCGTGGCACACGGGTGTGCCGCTGCTCGGCGGCGTCGTCGCGATCGCCGGCGGCTTCAAGGCGGCGATCTTCGGGGACGCGTCGTTCCGGCAGCTCGTCTACAGCTACGACTGGTGGGCGCCGAGCCGGGCGCTGACGGTCGTGCACCCCTCGAAGGAAGTGACGCCGATCACGGAGTTCCCGTTCTGGACGTTCCTCTTCGCCGACCTGCACGCGCACCTGATGGCGATGCCCTTCGCGCTGACGTCGGCGGCCGTCGGGCTGGCCGCCGTGCTGAACTTCACCCGGCTGGACCGCGAGAGCCCGCGCGTGCGGGAGGTCACGAGCTGGCTGATGGTCGCGTTGATCGCGCTGATCGTCGGCGCGCTGCGCTGGATCAACTCGTGGGACTACCCGCCGTTCCTGCTGCTCGGCGCGGCGGCGCTACTCATCGGCGAGCGCGCGAAGGAAGGGCGCGTCAACCTGCGGGCGGTCGTTGTAGGCGGCTTCAAGTCGCTGGTGATGGTGGCGCTGTCGTACGCGTTCTTCGCGCGCTTCGCGAAGAACTACAACATGTTCTACAGCGGCTTCCACCAGTCCGACCAGACGACGGCGCTGGCGGACTACCTGAGCCAGTTCGGCATCCTGCTCTTCCTGGTCACCGGCCTGGTGCTGTTCAACCTGAACCGCGCGATCACGCGCAGCCACGGCATCCGGCGCATCTTCTTCGGCCGCGGGCGGCGGCGCCGGCCAGCGGACAGCATGCCGGTGATGGCGGCGCTGATGGTCGCGGGCGCCATCATCATCCGGGCGGGCACGACGGAGCGTTGGGGCGTGACGATGCTGGCGTTCGTCGGGCTGGCGGCGGTGCTGCTGTGCGCGTGGCGCGAGCTGCGCAGCCCGGTGCCCACGGCGCCCGCGATGCTGTACGTGTACGCGATGGTGGCGCTGGGGCTCGGGCTCTCGGGCGGGGTCGAGCTGCTGACGCTCGACGGCGACATCGGCCGCATGAACACGGTCTTCAAGTTCTACCTGCACGTCTGGCTGATGTGGGGGGTCATCGGGGCGTACGCGCTCTGGTACCTGTTCTTCGTGATGCGCCCGCAGGAGGCGTTCCTGCGGCGCGCGGGCGCCTTCCGGGCGGGCCTCGTGATGGCGCCGCGCTACGCGTTCGGCGCGGCCGCGGCGGTCCTCCTCGTCCTGGCGCTGGCCTTCCCGTACTTCGGCACGCGGGCGCGCGTCCACGACCGCTTCAACCCGGCGCAGGGCACGGGAAACAACGGCATGACGTACATGGACGCGGCGGTGTACAACGACCGCGACGGGACGACCGGCCGGGGCGGCGAGCACGTGCTCAAGTACGACCGCGACGGCATCGACTGGATGCGGGCGCACGTCCAGGGCACGCCGCCGATCATCGAGGGCATCGCGCCGATCTACCACTACGGCAGCCGGGTGTCGATCTACACGGGGCTGCCGGACGTGCTGGGCTGGGACTGGCACCAGACGCAGCAGCGGCAGCGCTTCGCGGCCGCGGTGCAGGACCGCATCAACGACATCAACACGTTCTACTCGACGACGGACATCGGCGTGGCGCGGCAGATCCTCGCCCGCTACGGCGTCCAGTACGTGATCGTCGGCGACGTGGAGCGCAACTACTACCCGGCAGCGGGGATCCAGAAGTTCCAGGACGGGCTGGGCGGCGCCCTGGAGCTGGCCTACCAGAACCCCGGCATGCAGATCTGGCACGTGATCCCGCAGGCGCAACTGGCGGCAGCGCGGTAATCAGCGTCCGGCCTCGAAGAGCCGCCTCGGCAGTCTCGCCCCCGGCCGCGCCGTCCCACGCGTAGCGAGGGAGCTTCAGCTCCGTCCTCGGTCTGTGCGCGCATCCCTGATCCCCGCATTCCGTCCGTCATGTGGGCCCAACGCGTCGGTGGCGCGCGCCGCCGCCGCGCGAGCGGCTAGAATACGCGCGATGGCGTTCGTTGACCTGAGACTACCGCGGCCGGGCCCGCTGCCGGCGGTGCCGGCCGAGGCGTGGCCCGCCGCGGGCCTGCTCGCGGCCGTCGCGCTGGCGACCGGCGCGCTCTTCGGGCATCCCGCCATGTTCGCGCTGGCGGCCGTCGCCGCGGTGGCGGCGGGGATCGCGTTCTACGAGCCGCGCGTCATCGGCCCCATGCTCGTGCTGGCGCTGCCGCTCGAGATCTCGAAGCTGGCGGTCCCCTTCCTGCGGACGCGCGCCGACCTGGGCGGCGGCCTGCCGCCGACGTCGATCGTCGACGCGGGCCGCCTCGTCGTGGCGCTGGCGTGCGCCGTGTGGCTGCTGCGCCCGGGACGGCCGCGGCGCGAGGTGCTGCCCTCGTCGCCGCTCGTGCTGCCGCTGGCGCTGCTCTTCACCGTGTACGCGCTCTCGATGCTCTACGCCATCGACGTCTCGGCGGCGCGCACGGAGACCTTGCGGCTGGCGTTTTCGCTGGGGACGTTCGCGCTCGTCCCGTTCTTCGTGCGCGACCGCGCGTCGCTGCGCTGGACGCTGTACGCGTTCGTCTTCATGATGGGCGCGCTGTCGATCATCGGCATCTACCAGGAGTTCAGCGGGCGCTTCCTCTGGAACCCGGGGCTCGGCCTCTACGGCCAGCGGCGCATCAACACGACGTTCGCGGACCCGAACGACTTCGCGCGCTTCCTGATCGAGGGCGTGGCGGTCGCCCTGGCGCTCTGGTTCTTCGCCCGACGGCGCACGAAGGTCGCGTTCCTCCTGCCGGCGATGCTCCTCGCGCTCCTGACGCTGGAGTTCACGGGTTCGCGCGGGTCGTGGATCGTTGCCCTCGTGACGCTGCCGGCGACGATCGCCCTGCTGCCGATCGCGCGCGCGCTGCGCCTGCGGATGCTCGGCATGGGCGCGGCGCTGCTTGTGGCGGCGGCACTGGCGCTCGTCGTCTCCAACCCGTACTTCAGCAACCGCGTCGACACGTTCAAGTTCGGCGTCGCGGCGGCGGGCGCGCGGCCCTACCTGGTGGAGGCGGGGCTGAACATGTTCACCGACCACCCGCTCACCGGCGTCGGGATCGGCGGCTACCAGACGGCGTTCGTCTACGACTACTATCACTACAAGGACCCGCAGATCCACGCGAACGTGACCATCTCACACACATCGCTCGTGACGATGCTCGCCGAGCTAGGGGTGATCGGCATGGCGGCGCTGGCGTTCCTCGCATGGCGCTGGCTCGCGTACATCCGCCGCGTCCTCGCGGCCGGCGACGGCGAGCTGCGCGCGGTCGTCGTCGCGATGGCGATGATCAGCGCGATCATCCTGCTTGCGTCGCAGACGGAGGGGCGCTTCCTCGAAGACCCGTATCTCTGGTTCGCGGCCGGGATCGTCGTCGCGGCCGAAGCGATCGCCGCGCCGGCGCTCCCGCCCGCGGCCAGCGACGACACGTGAGAGCGGTCTACCTCGCCGACGCGCCGTACATCCACACGCGGCGGTGGGTGGAGCACTTCGCGCGGCTCGGCTGGGACGCGCACGTGATCTCGTTCCGGCCGGCGGAGATCACGGGCGCACGCGTGCACCACATCGACGGGCTCGAGACGCTGGGCAAGCCGCGCTACATCGTCCACGCGCGGCGCGTCCGGTCGCTGGTCCGCGAGCTGCGGCCGGATGTGCTGCACGCCCTGCACCTGACGAGCTACGGCTTCCTCGCCGGCTTCTCGGGGGTGCAGCCGTCGATCGTCTCGGTGTGGGGCACGGACGTGCTCGAAGCGCCGCGCCTGACGCCGCTGCACCGCTGGATCACGGGCTACGCGCTGGCGCGCGCCGGCGCGGTAACGGCGACCGGCATGCGCCTCGCCGAGGCGACGCTGCCCTACATGCCGGCGGGCAAGCCCGTGAGCGTCATCCCGTACGGCGTCGACCTCGACCGCTTCCGGCCGGCACTCCGCCCAGCGCGCCCGGCGGTCACCGTGGGGGCGGTCGCGCGCCTCTCGCCGGAGAAGGGCTTCGAACACCTGCTGCGGGCCGTGGCGGCGCTCGACGCCCGCGGCGTGACGGTCGACGTGCTGCTCGCGGGCGACGGGCCGTCGCGGCCGGCGCTCGAAGCGCTCGCCGCGGAACTGCGCATCGCGGACCGCGTCACGTTCGCCGGCGAGGTCGCGCACGACGATGTGCCCGGCGTGCTCCAGCGGCTCGACGTGTTCGCGATGCCGTCGACGTGGGAGGGCTTCGGCGTCGGGGCGCTCGAGGCGTCGGCGATGGAGCTGCCGGTGGTGGCGTCGGACATCCACGGCATCCCGGACGTCGTCATCGACGGCGAAACAGGCATCCTCGTGCCGGCCCGCGACACCGGCGCGATCGCGGACGCGATCGCACGGCTCGCGGGCGATCCGGCGCTACGCCGCGCAACGGGCGCCGCCGGCCGGGCGTTCGTCGAGCGGCACTATCGCTGGCAGGACAACGCCGCGCTGATGGAGGCGCTGTACGCCGAGGAGCGTAGCGGCGGCCCCCCTGTCCGCCCTCGTCGTAATGGTGCGTAGGGGTGGACCCACGTGTCCGCCGGCGGGGTCACGCGCCGACCGCCCGATGCGGCCCCGTCCCGCCGCACGGCCCGTCTGGGCGCCTCCACCGTCCACCGTCCAGCCTCCAGTGTCTGACCCCGGAGCGGGCATGTTCAAGGCAGGCGCTTACGGCGCCGTCGTCACCGTCCCGGGGTCGCCCGCGGCGAGCGGGTCCGTGAACCTGCGGCCGATGTTGGTGAGGTCGCCGGAGAGGTCGTCGCCGGCGGGCTTCCGCCCCTGCGTCACCCAGGCGACGAGGTCGCTGAACGCCTGCTCGCGCTCTTGCGCGCTGAAGTTGCAGTGGCCCGGCCGCCGGATCGCGCGCTGGACCAGCAGGTTTCCCCGGCCGGCGGCATCGACGATCTTGCGGTAGGCCTGCTCCTGGCTGATCGGCACGAAGAGGTCGCCGGTGCCGTGGATGGTGAGCAGCGGCCGCTCGATCTTGCCCGTCTCCGGCGCGAACTCGGGATACGTCGCCGGGTCGCGGAACGCGGGGTTCGCGGCGACGCGCGCGATCTCGCGGTTGAGCTGCGCGCTCGTGACGCCGAAGCCTGGATCGATGCGATAGATCGTCCGGGCGTTACCCGCGGCGGCGTTGCCGGGGCCCGGTTGCGCCGTGGCATCGCGCAGCACGAAGAAGTTGGGCACGTACTGGAGCAGGAAGCCCTCGTTGAAGAAGGGCCTGGGGCCGCCGGTCAGGTTCTCGATCGCGTCCTCGAACGCCCTGCCCTTTGCGGTGAGCCCGCCGGGTAAGCCGAGCGCCGGCGCGATGTCGTCCTTGAGCCGCTGGTCGAGCAGGCGGGCATCGGTCGCCACACTCGTGAAATTGACGCCGGCGAAGTAGCTGGCGAGGGCACCCCAGCTCAGGAAGTAGTCGAGGATCTGGCTGCCGGCGACGACGCCGCACTCACTGAGCGCGCCATCGTACGCGGTTGGGTAGTGCTCGAGCGAGTACACGACGACGTGGCCGCCCATCGACTGCCCGTACAGGTACTGATGCTTCGGCTGCCCGACCTTCTCGGCGAAAACGGCGCGGAGCGCGTACGTGTCGCGCGCGCCGGCGCCGGGCTGGTAGCCGTTCTTCGTGTAGCTGGACGCCGCCCAGGCATAGCCGTGGTCGATGAGGAACTGCCGGATCAGTGGCATCGTAACCGTGAGCCGCGTCGCGTTGCCCCGGAACCCGTGCGCGTAGTAGACGACGTCTCCGTTCCAGGCGTCCGGCACCTCGATCTGGTAGGCGCCGCCGGAATACTCGCCATAGATCGCACGGGCGCCCGGGAGCGGGTCGAACTTCGGGTCCGCGACCGTGTAGGTCGCGGCGACCGGTGTGACCGGCAGGGTGAGCGGCGTCGCGACGGCGAGCGGCGTCGCCTGCGCCGCCTGCGCGGCTGGCGCCGCGGCCTTCGGGCCGGTGCCGCCGGAGCAGGCGGCAAGCGCGAGTGCGAGGGCGGCGAGGGCAAGGACGGGGGCGGTGCGCGCCCAGACGGGCGCGCGATGGAGCGCTGGAGGGTGGAGAGTGGAAGACGGAAGACTCGCCGGTGATTGTGGGTCGCGCGGGAACATGTGGAGGGCAGTGTAGCAGGAAGCGGGGAGGGTGAGCCGGAGAGTCGGGGGAGCGCCGGCGACGCGTAGGCCTGGCGGCGGGTTCCAGCGCTCGCGGGTGTGTAAAGATATGCCCATGAAGCAGGCGGGCATCCTCTGCCTCGGGCTCGCGGTGTTCATCGTCGCATGCGGGAGCGGCAGTACAGCGACGCGCACGCCCACGGCGACCGCGACGATCACGCCGGCACCGGCGCTCGCCGGCACGCTAACCGCGATCGCCGCACCGGAGACGGCGACGGCCGCGCCATCGGCGACGCCGACGCCGGATCCGAGGCCTCCGTTCACGATCAGCGCACCAATCGCCCAGGCCGAGGCGTTCACGCCGGACCGCCTCCGCCTGTACACATACTTCGTGGTCGACGCGGTCGGAGGCGCGGTGCGGGCGATTGATGTCGACTGGGCGCGCCTGCCGGAGAATCCGAAGCGCGGGGGCAAGTCGTTCAACGTTGGCTGGCTGGGGGAGGATACGCTCGCCATCGAGACGAGCGCGCAGGTGTACCTCGCAGGGCTGGACGGCGGGCTGTCGTTGTCGGACGAGCCGATGGCGACGCCAACGCCGTTGCCGCTCGAGGGAGGCGAGCCCGCCGTGTCCGCCGACCGCGCATGGCAGGTGTCCGGAGAACGGGCGGGGTTCGTCGTCGGGCAGACCGGAGCGCCGCCGTCATTCCGGATCGCCAACGCGTATCTGCCGCGATGGGCGCCCGTCGGGCACCTGCTGGCGTTCAACGGGAACTTCTGCATGCGCATGACACTCTTTGTGTTCGACCCGGGGACCGGAAAGCTGCGGGAACTGGCTCCGCCGCTCGAGGGGAACACGCTCGAATTCGTCTGGAAGCAGGATG
>JAKAMA010000123.1 GCA_021813085.1 Chloroflexota bacterium
CGCGAAGAAGAGCGCGCTGATGATCACGAACACCACATCGCTCATCAAGCAGCATCCCCCGGCCCGGTCGTCGGGGCGGGCCGCGCGGCGTCGTGCACGTGCGGCGCTCCCGTCGTCACGACTCGTCTGACCATGGCGCCTCCGCATCGCTCGCCGCGGCAGCCGAGGATCCGGTCTCGTCCAGCATGCGGACGAGCGCCAGGATTGGAAAGGGCTTCTGCAGGATGCGTAGCGGCTTGAACTCCTCGATCCGCTTGGGCGAGATCGGCGCCGCGGAGATGACGATTACGTGGAGCCTGCTTCGGTCGAGCGCCGTGAGCCGCCGCAGGACCTCCCACCCTGTCAGGTCCGGCAGATTGACGTCCAGGATGAGCACGTCGGGCCAGCGTTCCGCCATGCTGGCGATCGCCTCGCCGGCGCTCGCGGCGATCGTCGTGTCGTGCTGCCGCGCGCGCAGGTTGCGGGCGATGACATCGGCAAGTGCCGCCTCGTCTTCGACCAGGAGGATGTTCACGGTGCCAGTGTATGTGGGAACGCGTCAGGAGCGCATCAGGCGCGAGGGGCTGGGCCGTCAGAATGTTGTCAGGATTCCGCATCCTGCGTCAGAAACCGGTAGCCCACCCCGGGCTCGGTCTCGATGAACCGCGGCGCGGCCTGGTCGTCGCCGAGCTTCGCCCGGAGCTGATTGATGTACGTGCGCAGGACATGCCTGTCGTCCATGTACGCACCGCCCCACACGGCGCGCAGGATCATCGGATGCGTGAGCACCTTGCCGGCATGCATCGCCAGGTACGTGAGCACACGGTACTCCGTCGGCGTCAGGTGCACCGCTCGCCCCGCGATGGAGACCGACCGGCGCTCAACGTCGATTTCCAGGTCGCCCGATACGATGGCCGGCTGCGGGCCACCGCCGGCGCTTCCGCGGCGTAGCGCGGCGCGCAGCCGCGCCAGCAGCTCACCCGCGCCAAATGGCTTCGTGAGATAGTCGTCCGCCCCTTCATCGAGGGCAGCGACCTTGGTCGCTTCGTCTCCCAGCACCGAGAGGACGATGATCGGCGTGTCCGAGTCGCGCCGCAGCTCCCGGCAGACGTCTACGCCGCTCATGTCCGGAAGGACGAGGTCCAGGAGGAGGAGGTCCGGTTTGAACCTGCGGACGGCGGCGAGCCCGGCCGCCCCGTCCTCGGCCTCGTCGACCGTGTAGCCGTGCCCCTCCAGCGACCGCTTGAGCGCCCGGCGCAATTGCGGTTCATCATCGACGATCAGGACGCGTGCCCCGCTCACGCGCTCACCGTCGCGCGCACCGCCAGCGGCAGTTCGATGACGAACCGCGTCGCGGATGGCGAGCTTTCGACCCGCACGGTGCCTCCCGAGAGGGTCACGAACCCCTTGACGATGGCAAGGCCCAGGCCGCTGCCCTTGACGCGCCTGCTCTGCTCCGCCGCGCGATAGAAGCGCTCGAACACGTGCGGCAGGTCGGCCGGCGGGATCCCCGGCCCCTCGTCCTCCACCGTGAGTGCTGCCATGGTGCCCGCCGCCCTCGCCCCAAGCTGGATCGACCCGCCAGGAGTCGAGTACTTCGCCGCGTTCTCGATGAGGTTCACCAGCGCCTGCAGGAGCAGCGAGCGGTCCGCTTCGATGTACAGTTCCGGGGGTGAATCGATGATCACCCGCCGGTCGCCCGTCACCAGGGCCGTGCGCTCGTCCGCCTCTTCCAACAGACGGCGCGCGTCCACTGGCCGCACGACAGGAGCGATGACACCGGACTCGATGCGATTGAGGTCCAGGATGTCGCTGATCACGCGGTTCAGCCGGTCTGCCTGCGAGTCGATCGTCGAGAGGAACGCGTTCACGTCGTCCGGTGACCAGCGCACCGTCGTATCGAGCAGGCTCGATACCGCCGTCTTGATCCCCGCGAGCGGCGTCTTGAGGTCGTGCGAGATCGACGTCATCAGCGCGGTCTTCATCTCGCCCGCCTGCTTCAGCGCGTCGGCGTGCGATGCCGCCTGCGACAGCTCCGCGCGCTGCACGCCCAGAGCGGCCTCACCGGCGAACGCCGTCAGCAGTTGGTCGGGGTGCTCGCGAAACGCGCTGACGCCGATGGGGCCATCGAGCCGGAGCACGCCGACCGTCCGATCCGCGATCCGCAGCGGCACGAACGCGATGCCGTCTTCCATCTCCTTGACCCGGCGCTGTCCGGCCGGTAGGACGACGCGCACCCGGTGCGCGCCGCTAAGGCTCGTGTGGCCGAGCCGCGTGATGGCGCCCAGCGAGACCGCGCGCTCCGCCATGACGCGCTCCTGCGCGTCGGCGGCGCGCGATGCCGACGCCCGGCCCGCCGATGCCAGCACCTGGAAGCCGCCCGCCCCGGCGCTCAGGACGCTTGCTCCGGCCGCCGCGAAGGCGTCGACCACTTCGCTGCAGAGCGCAGCAAGCGCGGCCGTCGGTTCGGTCTGGCCAATGAGGGCGCGGCTCAACCCGAGCAGCACCTGCGTCTCCGCCTCGCGCCGGCGCGCTTCGTCCGCCGCCCGCCGGGCACTCGAGAGCAACGAGCTGCCGACGACCGAGACGACGAGGAAGACGCCGAGCGCGACCACGTTCGCCGGCGCCTCCACCGTAAACCGGTAGAGCGGCGGCACGAAGAAGAAGTTCAGCGCCAGGTTCGCAAGGACCGCCGCGAACAGCCCAACCTCCCGGCCCCAGGTGGCCGAGACCAGCAGCGTCAGGAGGAGGAACAGCAGGCCCTCGTTCAGGAGCCCGACCCGTTCGTGGACCGACGCCAGCGCCGCCGTAAGCGCGGCGGTGCCAAGGACCGTTGCTACGACCCCGGTGAGCGGCGAACGGGAGGCCGAGCGTGCGCGGAGCTGTTGCACAATCTCATGGTACCGGCGTTCCGGCATGATGCGAGAGTCGTCGGTGCCAGATGCGCGCTGCCAGACGGCAGGCGCCGTCCCCCGGGCCTGCGGCGTGCGAGCCGGGCCAATGCCAGTGACGTGGCTCACCCGGACGGGCCGTATGGCGGCCCGCCAGCGTTGCGGGCGGCGCGCGCATCCTCCGTGCCGAAGGGCGCCCCTCAGCTTTCGTACTGCACGTCGAGGTAGCCGGTGAGCACGTCGGCGAGCGAGACCTCCGTGTCGATGCGCTGCCCCAGCCCGTAGATCGGCGCCATCAGCGAGCCGCGCGCCGGGTTGGCGCGCAGCTCCGCGACCGCCGCGCCCAGGTCGGACAGGAAGCGCTCGGCGACGCCGGGCTGGGCCGTCCGCAGCGTGACGCCGAGATGCAGGCCCGCCGGTAGTTGTAACCCGGTGAGGTTCCAGCCCCGCGCCGACAGCAGGTCCTGCAGCGCGTACGGCCCGAACGTGTCCGAGGTGAACGCAGCGACGAGCAGCGAGTCCCCGAGCAGCCGCAGCTCCGGGATCGCGGCGATGCCCCCGCGGATCGCCCGGCAGGTGTCGACGATGCGTCGCGTCGCGGCGAGATACCCCTCCTCGCCCATGTCGAGCATGGCCGCCCAGGCCTCGGCGCTGAGCGCGCCCGGGCGGCTGCCGGCCATCGTCGGCGAGTTGTAGAGGCCGCCGGGCCAGTCCGTCATCGTGAAGTAGCTGTAGTGCCGCAGGTGCGCGTTGCGAAAGAGGACGACCGACGTGCCCTTTGCCGCGTAGCCGTACTTGTGCGTGTCGCAGGACATCGAGGTCACGCCCGGGAGCCGGAAGTCGAACGGCGGCACCGCCTCGCCGAGCCGCTCCGCCCACGGCAGCAGGAAGCCGCCGAGGCAGGCGTCGGTGTGGAACCAGATGCCGTGTTCGTGCGCCAGCGCCGACAACTCCTCGATCGGGTCGATCACGCCCCACGGGAACGACGGCGCCGACCCGACGATCGCGGCCGTGCGCGGCGTGATCGCGGCACGCATCGCCGCCACGTCGGCGCGCCCCTGCGCGTCGACGGGCACGCGCACCGCCGTCATGCCGTAGTACTGCGCGGCCTTCGAGAACGCCGCGTGCGCGCTCGTCGGCATCAGCAACTCCGGCTCCGTGATGGCGCGCTCGGCGCGCGCCTGGTCGCGCGCGCAGCGCATCGCCGTCAGGATGCTCTCGGTGCCCCCCGAGGTGATCAGGCCCGTCACGCCGCCGTCCTGCTCGCGCGTCGGGCTGCGGTCGCCGCCGAGCATCGTCGCCGTCATCGCGATCACCTCCGCCTCGAAGCGCGTGGCGCGGGGCCAGACGTCGGGGTGCAGCGGGTTGAGCTCGGCGTTCAGGGCGTAGACCTCGCTCAGGAAGCCGACGAACGCGTCGTCGCCGTGATAGACGGCGCCGGAGACGTAGCCGTCGTGCCAGACGCGCTGCTCTTCGGCCTTCATCGCCTCGATCTCGGCCAGGATCTCCTGCCGCGGCCGGCCCTGTGCCGGCAGCCGCGTGTTGGACGGGAAGCGGCCGAGGTACGGCTTCAGCGACTTCTTCACGACACCCAGGACGAGACTCAGTTCTTCACGGCGCATGGCTTCCCTCCTTCGGGCCGTCCGACGGCAGCGGGCCGCCGTTGAGCCGCGCGTACATCTTGCGCTGCCGGTGATAGAGGCCGGGATACTCCCGGTAGAGCGCGTCGTAGACGGTGCGGTGCTCCGGGTCGGGTTCGAACGTCGCATCCACGCGCGCGAGCCCGGCGACCTCGTCGTGACGCACGTGGCCGAGCACGAGGCCGGCGAACACGGCGGCGCCCTTGACGTTGGCCAGCAGCGGGTCCGCGACGCGGTGCACCGTGCGGTCGAGCACGTCCGCGTGGATCTGGCACCAGACATCGGACGCCGCGCCGCCGCCGATGAAGCGGATCGCGCCGAGCCGCCGCCTCACGAACTTCTCGGCGGCCTCCAAGGTCCAGCGCGCATTGTAGGCGACACCCTCGAACACCGCCCGCACCATGTGCGCCCGTGTCGTGCGCAGCGACAGGTTGTAGAACGCCGCCCGCACCGTGTGGTCGTCGACAGGACAGCGCTCGCCCGCGAGCCACGGCGTGAAGATGACGCCGTCGCTCCCGGCAGCCACCGACGCCGCGAGGCGGTCGTACGCGCCGAACCCCTCGGGCGCGGCCGCGCCGTCGAGCAGCCCGTCCTGCTGGACGATGACGTTATCGCGCAGCCACTGCAGGCAGACCCCGGCGGTCTCGTGGTTGTTGGCCAGCATGTACCGCCCCGGGATCAGCGACGGGATGCTCGCCATCTGCCGGCCGACGTCCGTGCGCTTGAACGGCACGTGGCAGCTCAACCACGACGTCGTGCTGATCGCGAGGTGCGGCTCGTAGTCAGCCACGGCGCCGGAGCCGATCGAGGCGGAGTACAGGTCCGGCGTACCCGCGACCACCGGCACGCCCTCCGGCAGCCCGATGTCGCGCGCCACCTCCGGCAGCACCGGGCCGATCACCGAGGCGGTCGGCTGCAGGGGCGGCAGGCGGCCGGCGTCGAGCGTTGACATCGCCACGAGCTGCGGGTCGTAGCGCGCCCCGCCGAGCTTGCGGTTGTCCGTGAGCCACGAGAGCAGCATCGATGCGGGCGTGCCAGCGACGGTGCCGGTGAAGCGCAGGTTGAGATAGTCCACCGGCTCCAGGAACACCTTCGCGCGCGCGTAGACCTCCGGCTGCTCGTGCCGGAGATACAGGATGTGGCCGAGCGGGTCGTTGCCGAGCGGCGACGGCGCGCCGCCGCTCTTGCGGATCCAGGTGAGCGCCTTCAGCGGCCCGTAGCCGGCGAAGGTGACGGGGCCCCCGACCACCTTGGCCGAATACGGGCCGCCGCGATGGTCCATCCAGAGGATGCACGGGCCGGCTGGCTCGCCGTCCGCGCCGACGGGCACGGTGCTGGCCCACTGCCCGGTGCACGACACCGCCGCCACATCTTCGCCGCGCACCATGCCGGAAGCGAGCAGCCTGCGGGCCGATGACGTGATCGCCCGCCACCAGTCGGCCGGGTCCTGCACCGCGCCGCCGTCCGGAAGGTGCCGCGTCTCGACAGCGATCAGTTCGTGCCCCAGCACCTCGCCGCGCATCGAGACGAGCGCGGTCTTCGGCCCTCCCGTGCCGAGGTCGATGGCCAGGACGTACCGGTCGCGGTCCATGTGTCGGCCAGCATACGCCGCACCGCCGTCAGCCGCACGGGCCGCCCGGCCCCTGCCACCCGGCGCCCGCCCGCGTCCCGTGCCGGCCCGCCGCCGCAGCGGAGGAGCTTCAGCTCAGTCCCCCGGATAGCGCACCCTGCTCGCGCCACCCTCCCGCGCCCGCGCCCGCGGTCGGCGGCCTGTTCCCCCAGCCGCGCTTGCACGACCATGGGCGAGGGCCCATACTGCGTCGGCGCCGAGGCCCGGGACGGCCGGCCGTTCGTGCAACACATCACGTTGATCGTCCGTCCGACTATGTGATAGGATTCTCAAAGTCCGGAGCGGAGGCGTCGCTGTGCGCCTGACCCCCGCGGTGCAGCTCTTGGGCCTCGGGTCCTACGTGGCGGTCTGTATCGCGGGCGGGACGGTCGGCGGATACTTCCTGGACAAGGCGTTCGATACCGGTAAGATCCTGACACTCTCTGGCCTGGCCCTGGGACTCCTGGCCGCCTTCTATGGCGGCTATCGCATGCTCATGGATACGATCGCCGACATCCAGCGCTGGAACGACGATGCCGCGAAGAAGAAGCAGAGCTAGTTGAAGAACCCGAAGACGATCCTCACCGTCGTTGGCGCCCTCGTGCTGCTGCTGGCCGGCTTCCTCTTCATGCGCGGCCCGAAACCGATCATCGAGATCAAGGCCGAAACGCTCGCCCATCTCGGGCCCTTCCCTCTGGCCAACACCTACGTCTCTTCCGCCGCCGCAGTCGTCGTTGTCCTCGTCATCGGCTGGTTGGCGGCCCGGCGGGCCTCGCTGATCCCGGCCGGCATCCAGAACCTGGTCGAGTCCGTCCTCGAGGCGGGCTATAACCTCTGCGTCGGCACGGCCGGCGAGAAGAACGGCCGACGCTTCTTCCCCGTCTTCATGACCATCTTCATCTTCATCTGGGTCGCCAACTGGATGGCGCTGCTGCCGTTCTTCAACGCCATCGGCGCCGTCGAGCCGGTCTCGGCCCACGAGTTCCGCAAGGAAGCGCTGGTGATGTCGAAGTCCGCCGGCATCGCGCTCATCAAGCCGGCGCAG
>JAKAMA010000124.1 GCA_021813085.1 Chloroflexota bacterium
GGCGCCCGCGCGCGCGTGCTGCTCGCGCGGATGACCGCGGCGTACCTCCGCATCGGCCAGCTCGCCCGGGCGACCGGCTTTAGCGACAAGGCGCTGCGCTTCTACGACGCGATCGGCTTGCTGCACCCGTCCGCGCGGTCGCCCGCCGGCTATCGCCTGTACGATGCGGCAGCGGCCGAGCGGCTGCGCTTCGTGCGCAAGGCGCAGGGGCTGGGGCTGAGCCTCGACGACATCCGCATGATCCTGGAGGTCGCCGACGCCGGCCGCGTCCCGTGCGAGCACGTGCTGGCCATCGTCGACCGCGAGCTGGCGGATGTTGACGCGCGGCTCCGCCGGCTCCGCTCGCTCCGTCAGGACCTTACGCGTCTGCGCGTGAAACTCAGCGACGCCCTGGCGGCGGGCGCGGTGACACCGGGCGCTTGCCCCTGTTTCGACGATGGAGGAGCACCATGAACGACTATGACCTCATCATCATCGGCGGCGGCGCGGCCGGCTTCGCCGCCGCGACGAGAGCCGCAGACCTTGGCCTGCGCGCCGCGATGATCAACGACGGGCTGCCCCTCGGCGGCACCTGCGTGAACGTCGGCTGCGTGCCGAGCAAGCACCTGCTCGCCGTCGGCGACGAGTACTACTACCCGCAGCGGCCGGTGTTCGACGCCCTGCGGGACGGGCACGCGCCGCGGTTCGACTTCCCGGCCGCGATCGCCGAGAAGCGAAGGCTGGTCGACGCGCTTCGCGTGTCCAACTACCGCGACGTCCTGGCGAGCTTTGGCGGGCGGGTCCAGCTCATCGAAGGCCACGCGCAGTTCGTCTCGGCGCGCGAGGTCGAGGTCGACGGCAAGCGCCTCCGCGGGGAGAAGTTCCTCATCGCCACGGGCTCGCGGCCGGCCGTGCCGCCGCTGCCGGGGCTGGACGGCGTCGGCTTCCTGACGAACCGCACGGCGATGGACCTCGAAACGCTGCCCGCATCGATGATCGTCATCGGCGCCGGGCCGATCGGGCTCGAGCTCGGGCAGATGTTCCTGCACTTCGGGACGAAGGTGACCGTGCTGGAGAAGATCCCCCAGGTCCTCCCGCGCGTCGAGCCCGAGGTCGCCGCCGAGCTCCAGCGTGCTCTCGAAGCGGAGGGTATGGAGATCGTCTGCGGCTGCGAGATCAAGCGCGTCTGGGAGGACGGCGGCCGGCGCCTTGTCGAGGCGGACGTGATGGGAGAGGTGCGCACGTTCGACGCGGAGCACGTGCTGGTCGCGACGGGCGTCGTGCCGAACTCGGACGGCCTGCGCCTGGAGCAGGCCGGCGTCAAGGTCGACCGCCGCGGCTTCATCGAGGTCGACGCGTTCCTCGAGACGAGCGCCCCGGGCGTCTACGCCGCCGGCGACGTGGTGGGCAAGATGTTCCTCGAGACCGTGGCCGCGAAGGAGGGCGCGACGGCCGCCGCCAACGCGCTTGAAGGCGCGAAGAAGACGATCAACTACGAGCACATCCCGGCGGCGGTGTTCACGAACCCGCAGGTGGCGACCGTGGGGCTCACCGAAGAGCAGGAGATGGAGCGCTTCCACGCCTGCGCCTGCCGCACCGTCGAGGTCGCCCGCATCCCGAAGGCCCAGGCCGTGAAGGAGACGCGCGGCCTGATCAAGATGGTCATCCACCCCGAGGACAGCCGCATCCTCGGCGTCCACATCGTGGCGCCGATGGCCGCCGACCTGATCCACGAGGCGACGCTCGCGGTGAAGTTCGGGCTGACGGTCGACGACATCATCGACACCGTGCACGTCTTCCCGACCCTGAGCGAGGGCATCAAGCTGGCCGCGCAGGCGTTCACCCGCGACATCAGCGTCATGAGCTGCTGCATCGGATAGGAGGGCGCGCCGCTCCGGGACGCGCACGGACGCTGCGACGCGCGTCCGTCGATCGCGCGCCCGCGCGCCGCTACTGCCACGCCGGCGGGTCGACGACCATCCGCTTCGCCACGAGGTCCACGCCGACGATCACGTCGTCCAGCGCCGGCAGCAGGATGTCGGCGCCGGACGGCGTCCGCACGCGGTAGACGTCGTTCGCGCCCGTTTCGATGATCTCGTCGAGCGTGCCCAGCACGCTGCCGTCGCGGCCGACGACGACGAGGCCCAGGAGCTGGAAGCGGTAGTACTGACCCTCTGGCAGCGGCGGCAGGGCGTCCTCCGGCACCTGCAGCAGCGCGTGCCGGAACTTCTCGACGCTCGTGCGGTCGGCGAAGCCCTTGAGCCGCACGTACAGGTGCCCGCCCGCGCCGCGCGAGGCGGCGACGGTCACCGGCTGCTCGCCGGCCCAGAGCCGCGACTTCGCCGCGAAGCGCCGCGGGTTGTCCGTCAGCGCCTGCACCTTCAGCTCGCCCTTCAGCCCGAACGGCCCCAGCACGCGCCCGACGGCCACGTATCCCGGTCGCGGCTCGCGCTCTGGCTTGCGTCGGGCTGCTCCGGCGGAGGTGGGAGGGGGAAGGCGAGAGGCGAGATCCCCGGTCGCGCCTGTGGGCGAGAGGGTCAGGTTCTTGGTTCCAGGTTCTCGGTTCTGGCGTACGCGCGCGGCGCCACGGTCGCCTGTTGTCTGTTGTCTGTTGTCTGTTGTTGGCCGTCCGTCGTCGCGCTGGAGCCGCTGCCCACGCGCGCGGCCAGCGGTCTTCGGCCCTGCGCCCGGGCGCATCGCGCGCGCCACGCGGCCGTCAGTCCCCGATCTCGAGCGACGCGTACTCTTCGTGGCGCACGGCCGACACCTTCAGCATCGCCCGCATCGCCTGCGCGATGCGGCCGCCCTTGCCGATCACCTTGCCGTAGTCGTCCTCCGCCACCTCGAGCCGCACGACGACACGGCCGCGCTCTTCCTCCTCGGTGACCTTCACGTCGTCCGGGTGGTCGACCAGCGCCTTCGCGATGAACTCGATGATGTCCTTCATGGGGCCGGGCTCCGCTTCACTCCGCCGCAGGTGCGGCTGGCGCCTTCTTCGGCCGCGCCGGGAAGACGGGCATCTCGCCGATGCCCTGCTGGGCCAGCAGCCGGACGACGCGCTCGGACGGGACCGCGCCCTTGCTCAGCCAGTCGCGCGCCTTCGCCTCGTCGATGGTGACGGTCGCCGGCTCGGTCAGGGGGTTGTACGTCCCGATGGTCTCGATGAACGCGCCATCGCGGGGCGCACGCGAGTCCGCGACGACCACGCGATACGCGGGCTGCTTCTTCTTGCCGACGCGGCGCAACCGGATCCTCAGCACTGGTGTTATCTCCCTCCGAATATGTTCAGGAACCCGGAGCGGTTGTTGGCGAAGGTCTGCATGATCTTCTTCGCCTCCTTCCACTGGTTCAACAGACGGTTCACTTCTTGCGGCGTCGTGCCGCTGCCCAGGGCAATCCGCTTGCGGCGGCTGCCGTTGATGATCTCGGGGTGCTTGCGCTCCTCCGGCGTCATAGAATACACGACGGCCTCGGCCCGCTTCCAGAAGCCGTCGTCCAGGTCGTCCACCTTCATCTGGCGCTTGACCTGCCCCATGCCCGGGATCATCTCCACGAGCTGGCTCAGCGGCCCCATCCGCTTGATACGCTGGAACTGCAGCAGGAAGTCCTCCAGGTCCAACTGCCGGCTCTTCATCTTCTTTTCGATGGCCTCGACGTCCTGCTCGGAGATCGCCTCCTTCGCCCGCTCGATCAGCCCCAGCATGTCGCCCATGCCCAGGATGCGCGAGGCGAAGCGGTCCGGGTAGAACGGCTCCAGCGCGTCCGACTTCTCGCCGACTCCGATGAACTTCACCGGCAGCCCCGTCACGGCGCGGATCGAGAGCACGGCGCCGCCGCGCGCGTCGCCGTCCATCTTGCTGACGATGATCCCCGTCACGGTGAGCTGGTGATGGAACTCCTGGGCGACGTTCACGGCCTCCTGGCCGGTCATCGCGTCGAGCACCAGGATGATCTCGTCCGGCTCCAGCGCCGTGCGCATCGCCGTAATCTCGGACATCATCTCGCCGTCGATGGTCGAGCGCCCCGCCGTATCGACGATGACGACGGTCGCCGCCTGGCGCTTCGCCTCGGCCAGCGACGCGGCGCAGAGCTGCGTCAGGCTCTGTCCGTCCGACCCCTCGACGACGGGCATCGAGAGCTGGCGGCCGAGCGACTTGAGCTGCTCGCCCGCGGCCACGCGGTACGGGTCGGCGGCGACGAGCATCGGCTTCGCGCCCTGCTTGCGCAGGTGCATCGCCAGCTTCGCGGCAGTCGTCGTCTTGCCGGAGCCCTTGAGGCCGACCAGCATGATCACCGTGGGCGGCTTCGACGCGAGCTGCAGCGTCGCCTGGCTGCCGCCGAGGATGTTCACCAGCTCCTCGTTGACGATGGCGATGACCTGCTGCGGCCCGGTCAGGCTCTTCAGCACCTCCGCCCCGAGCGCGCGCTCGCGGACGGTGGCGATGAACTGCCGCACGACCTTGAAGTTGACGTCCGCCTCGAGCAGCGCGATGCGCACCTCGCGCATGGCGTCGTCGAGGTCCTTCTCGGTGATCGTCCCGTGCGACCCGAGCTTCTGGAAGACGCCGGAGAGCTTGTCGGACAGTGCTTCGAGCATAGGCACGACATTGTACCGGACGCGGCGCCGGCCGCGGGATGCGGCGAGGCGTCGGGCGGTGGCCGTCCGTCTCGCGGGAAGGGCCTGAAGGGAGCCGTCCGGCCCGTCACGAGCGCCCAACAGCGGGGTGGACCCGCGCCCCGGGCCGCGGAACTGCTGGCCCGCTCTCCACGCGCGCATCGATGATCCGCTGGCGCCCGGCCGGCTTGCGCCAGCGCCGCACCGTCTCCGCTCAGGCTGCCGGCGGCTGCGGCTCGCCCAGCGCCCCCCGCACGGCCGCGTACGCGTCGGCGAACACGGCCTCGAACGGGCGCGCCGCGTCGATGACGCGCCAGGTGGAGGGGGACTCGCGGGCCAGCTCGACATAACCATCGCGCACGCGCTCGTGGAACGCCAGCGGCAGGGCGTCGAAGTGCGTGAGCGCGCCGCCCTGCTGCCGGCGCGCGAGCCCCACGCCCGGCGGCGCGTCGAGAAGCAGGGTCAGGTCCGCCACGAGCCCGCGCGTCGCGATCGCGTTCGCCTGCTCGACCAGCGCCCGGTCCAGCAGCCGCCCGAACGACTGGTAGGCGACCGAGGACGCCGTGAAGCGGTCGCACATCACGTGCGTCCCCGCCGCGAGCGCGGGCCGGATCGCGCGCTCGACCAGGTGTGCGCGCGCCGCCTCGAACAGCAGCAGCTCCGCGACGTCGTCGCCGAGCGCGTCGGCGTTGATCAGGTCGCGGATGCGCTCGCCCAGCGGCGTCCCGCCGGGCTCGCGCCGCGCGTCGATGCGGTACCCCTCCGCCGTGAGCCGCTCGTGCAGCGCGTGCTGGAGGCGCGACTTCCCGGTGCCCTCGCCGCCCTCCAGGACGATGAACCGTCCGCGCATCGCTGCCGTGCCGTCGCTCACCGCGCAGTCATAGCGGCGCCGGCGTGCGCGCGTCAAGCGCGGAGGGGCCGGCCATCTACGGAAGACGGACCACATGTGGCGGCGAGGCCCGGTCCGTGTGGTACTCGATGCGCTTGCCGCCGGCTTCGATGATGATCCGGTACCCCGGCGTCACCACCTGGGCGCAGACGCTGCCCGGCGTCCGCACGCCGAGGCATGCGTCCGGCCAGTCCACCGCGGTCACGGCGACGACCCGCGCGTCCCGGCCCGCCTCGGCCAGCGCCTGCACCGCCGGCTCCGGCCACCAGACGCGCCATCCGTCCGTGGCCTGTGAGGCCAGCTCCCAGGCAGCGAGCGCCGGCGGCGCCCCGCGCGCCATCGCGATGCGCCTGCCGTCGGACGCGACCGCCTCGCCGGCGGGCTTCAGCTTGTCCGCGCGCAGGGCGTCCGGTTGCAGCGTCCGCACGACGCGCAGCGTCCCGCCGTCCAGGGTGGCCAGCACGGGCTGCGTCGCCGGCGCCGCCGTCGGCAGGACGGTGACCGTCGGCCGCACCGCTCCGCCGCTGCTGCAAGCGGCGAGCAGGAGCCCACAGACGACGGCCGCAGGCACGCCCGGCCGGAGGAGGCTCGTGTTCATCCCCATGCGCTGCTCCGCCGTCCCCCGCGTACGGGCCGCTCCGTGCCCGCTTCTGCTATACTCTCGCCGGTTTGCGCCGAAGGGGCGCAGTCCGGGTCGTGCAGCAGGAGCCGCCGCCGTTCTCGGGGACGGCCTTCATTATGCCAGCAGTGGTCGTCATCGGTGGGCAGTGGGGCGATGAGGGCAAGGGCCGTATCGTCGACCTGATCGCGCAGGGCGCGTCGGTCGTCGCACGCTACTCGGCGGGGAACAACGCCGGCCACACGGTGATCAACGACCTCGGCGAGTTCAAACTGAACGTCGTCCCGGCCGGCATTTTCTATCCTGAGAAGACGTGCCTCGTCGGCAACGGGGTCGCCGTCGACCCCGCGATCCTCCTCAACGAGATCGGGCAGCTCGCCTCGCGCGGGATCAGCGTCGACCACCTCTTCGTGAGCGACCGCTGCCACGTGATCATGCCCTGGCACCCGGCGATCGACATCGCCGACGAGAAGCTGCGCGGCCCGGCGGCCATCGGCACGACCGGGCGCGGCGTCGGCCCCTGCTTCACGGACAAAGTGGCCCGCCTCGGCATCCGCGTCGGCGACCTGATCGACCCGGCCGCGTTCCGCGCCCGCCTGGAGTTCGTCCTGCCGTACAAGAACGCGGTCATGCAGCAGCTCTACGGCCTGCCGCCGCTCGACTTCGACGACGTCTACCGTCAGTACAGCGAGTATGGCGTGCGCCTGGCGCCGTTCGTCCGCGACACGGCGCAGATCGTCCACGAGGCGCTCGACCGCGGCGAGACGGTGCTGCTCGAAGGCGCGCAGGGCTGCCTGCTCGACCTCGACGCCGGCACGTACGAGTACGTCACCGCGTCGGTGCCGTCGTCCTCCGCGGGCGGCGCCGGCATCGGCATCGGCATCGGCCCGACGGTGATCCAGCAGGTCGTCGGCATCTACAAGGCCTACGTGACGCGCGTCGGCAACGGGCCGATGCCGTCTGAGCTGCTCGACGAGACCGGCATGATCCTGCGGCTGGAAGGCCCGCGGCCGGAGATCGGCACGACCACCGGCCGCCCGCGGCGCACCGGCTGGTTCG